>JAYTYG010000387.1:0-3895 GCA_043742585.1 Spartobacteria bacterium | reverse complement strand
TCCCAGGGTAGCTCGTTCCTCGCAACCCTGGGCTGGAGGGCGTAACGCCTTTGGCGTAGCTGCCTTACCGCCAGCTTTTTATGCGAGCCTCTGAACTTTCCCATAGTCATTTTAGATGCGCCCGCCCTGGGGCACATCCCATGGGCATTCAATATCTCAAGACTTAGCCGCAAAGATTCCCTACATGTGGGAGTCGATGCATCCGAAGTTTAACCCAGCTCCTGACAATGAGCACCAGTGCTCTAATGTTCGGGTCCCCGGATGATCACTAGTCTCTTATCTCACTTTACGCGCAACGCTCGCCTTGCGCGCAGGGTTATCTCCGGGCCCGTCTGATGGCGATTGATCGTGATCATGCGTTTGGCAATGGCCGTGTTTATCGACGGCCAACACCGAAGCTTTGGAACAAGTGGCTGCGCCTTTCCGAATCACGCGTTGCAAGCACTTGGCGACAGTTTGATCAATCGGCCACTGTCCCCGCAAGTTGCCGCCTGGGGATCAATGCGTGGTGTGTCAATATGCTCAAGGCGGCGGACCGCATCTCGCTCGGCGAGGGCGTCATTTGTCGCGGCCTTCTACGCATTGAAGACTTTGGCTCAGGCAAAATCACCATCGGCGCCAACACTTATCTCGGGGACGACACGCTATTGAGTTCCTCCCACGAAATTCAGATCGGCGATCATGTCCTGGTAGCACACGGGGTTCATATTTTTGATAATGACAGCCATCCCTTGGATTCCGCAGCGCGGCTTGGGGATTATTTGGGGGTGCTCAACAACGGGGGCCGCGCTCAAATCGCCAGCGCGCCGGTGCGGATTGGCGACAACGCCTGGATCGGGTTCAATGTGATCATCCTCAAAGGCGTCACCATCGGTGCCAACAGCGTGGTGGCCGCAGGCAGCGTCGTCACCCGGGATGTGCCGCCCGATTGCGTCGCGGCTGGTAATCCGGCGGTAGTCGTGAAAACTATCCCGCATGTTTCCGATTAAGCAGCTCCGGGCCCTCGGCCACCAGATTAGCGCCACTTGCCGCGGGGTCCAGCGGCTGCTTGAGCTGCTGCCGTTTTTGCAGGACGCCCTCGGGCGCATCGAGGCCCGCCAATGCGCGCAGCTCGCCGCCACGGGCGATCTCCGGGCGCACGAGTTCAAGGTGTATTCGCAGTGGGGCGAAGACGGGATCATTCAATTTCTCCTCACTCACGTGCCCATCGCTCGCAAGATCTTCGTCGAGTTCGGCGTCCAGAATTATACGGAATCCAGCACCCGCTTTCTGCTCACCCACGACAATTGGAGTGGCCTGATCATGGACGGCAGCCAAGCCGACATCGACTACGTCAAGCGTGACCCGATCTATTGGCGGTATAACCTCAAGGCGGTCTGCGCGTTTATTACACGCGAGAATATCGATGCCTTATTGGTCGAGCACGGTCTGGCGGGCGAGATCGGCCTGCTCTCGGTGGATATCGACGGGAACGACTATTGGGTTTGGGAACGTATTACCGCAGTGAATCCGGCGATTGTGATCGTCGAATACAATGCGCGCTTTGGAGCCGAGCGGGCTGTGACTGTGCCTTACGCGGCGGATTTCCAACGCCACACCGCGCATCATTCCCATATCTACTACGGGGTGTCGCTGGCAGCGCTGGTGGCGCTCGGCCGCCGCAAAGGTTACACTTTCGTCGGATGCAATAGCGCCGGTAATAATGCGTTCTTTGTGCGCACAGATATAAAGCCCGACTCGCTCCCAGAACTAACTGCTGCACAAGGTTATGTCCCCGCTCAATTCCGCGAAACGCGGGATGCCCGCGGTCGTTTAACTTTCGCCACGCACGCCGAAGAAGCGGCGATTCTGGAGCCGTTGCCGCTGGTCGAGGTGCCGCGATGAAAAGCGTCGTGATCACCGGCGCGGCCGGGTTCCTGGGCCGTTGCGTCGCGGGCGTGTTTGCCGCAGCGGGTTGGCGGGTGGTGGGGATCGATAATGCGGCGCCTGGCGATGCCCGGTTCGGGCCTGAAACGCTTTATCATCAGATGCAGTTGCCCAGCAGCCGCCTCGGCGATCTGCTCCAAACCCATGCGCCAAACGCCTTGATCCATTGCGCCGGACGCGCCTCGGTGCCGCTCTCGATGGACGATCCGGCCAGCGATTTCCGCGATAATACCGTGCTCACTTTTGAGGTGCTCGACGCTTTACGCCGATTCGCGCCGGCCTGCCGTTTTCTGTTCCTGTCGAGCGCCGCAGTGTATGGCGATCCGGTGGCGATGCCGGTGAGCGAGGCGCAGCGGCCCGCGCCGCTCTCGCCCTATGGCTTCCACAAATGGCAGTGCGAACTTGTCTGCGAGGAGTTCGCCCGGATCTACGGGCTCGCCACCGCCAGCGTGCGGATCTTTTCCGCTTACGGCCCCGGGCTGCGGCGCCAGGTGGTGTGGGATATTTGTCAGCGCGCCCTGACCACTGGGCGCCTGACGCTGGGCGGGACGGGCAATGAAAGCCGCGACTTTATTCACGCTACGGACATTGCCCGGGCGCTGCTGCTGCTCGCGGAAAAAGCGCCCATGACCGGCGAGGTGTATAATCTGGCCACTGGCCGCGAGGCATCGATCGCGGAGGTGGCCGCGTTAATTTTGGAGGCGCTCGGATCCCAGGTGCAGCCGCAATTCAGCGGGCTCAGTCGGCCAGGCGATCCGCTGCATTGGCGCGCCGATATTTCAAAAATCGCGGCGCTCGGGTTCGCCCCCGCGTTTTCGCTCGAAGCCGGCCTGCGCAGCGTAGCGCAATGGGCGACGGCGGATTTGGCGAGTCCTGCGTAGCGCCTGTGCTTCTCTGCGGCGGCGCCTCCGGAATTTATCCGCAAATTAACGCAGATTTTCAGAAGCCGCAGTCGGGATATTGGCTTCAGCGGGTGCCGTGCAGACGGCGAAAAAAAGCGTGCCGCAGGTGACTTAATCGCTCGCTGATGTTCAGCGAAAAATGACGTGTGCCGAACCCGATTCGACGCATCCGATGCAGGCCGTCGTCGATCCCGGAGATGCCATGAATCAGGTAGGGCTCGGGCCGCGGTTCAGCCGGATCGATCAGACGCGTGTAGTCCACTATATGGGGATTAAGGTGGACGTCTGAGGCCAGAAGTTTCTCGCCTGTCATACCCAGCGCCTCTGTCCACGCGCGCTCGTCGCAATTCCATTTGTGATAAAGCAGGTCCAGAAATCGCTCGAACCCGGGCGTCTCGCGATCATAAAAAGCCACGCCGCAGCCCACCTGCTTGGCCGGCGTCCGGTAATCTGGCATGTAGAGAAACTTCGGGCCGCGATCCAGGAATCGTTCCAAGGCAATGTCAGGGAGTCGGAGAACGAAGATATCAAAGTCGCAGTAGAGAATCCTGGGAAAGCGGTCGAGAGCCTTGTGCGCCCACCAACCTTTGCAACACCACCGGCGCTGGGCACTGACGATGGGCGGCATCGAATCGTCCACCACGACTTCGCGGAACTTGTGCGCATGTGAGCGGATCCGAGTCCACGCCTCGGGATCGCAGTAAAGCACGGCCTTTTGCCAAAAGGCGGCGTTTTGCCGGAGGGTCCATTCGAATTCCGATAACGCTTTGGAGAAGCTGGACCCGGCATAGAAAATACCTGCGACGATTTGCGTATTTTGCATGCCTGTTAGATTGTCGCGCGGGATCGGAATTTTGTGCCGGAGAAGTGCGGCGAGTATCTTTCTCCAAGTTTACGCGGCAATGCTTTTTTGAAGGATTAACGCAGAGGCTGTAACGCAGAGGCGCGGAGGCGCAGTGATAAGATAATGGCCAGCCAGCACTGCCCATCATTCGTTACCCTTCCGTCCCTTCCGTCCCTTCCGTCACTTCCGTCCCTTCCGTCCCTTCCGTCCCTTCCGTCCCTTC
>JAYTYG010000386.1:0-5291 GCA_043742585.1 Spartobacteria bacterium | reverse complement strand
CCTCATTGAGCCGCATCTCCGGGAGGAACTCCGCAAGCATGTGGGCAATGTGATCGGGCCGATCGCAAAGCCTGATGATGTGCGGTTTGCCGATGCGCTGCCGAAAACGCGCAGTGGCAAAATCATGCGTCGCCTGCTCAAAGAGATAGCGAGCGGCAAAGCGATCACGGGCGATACAACCACGCTGGATGACTTGTCGATCATTGCCAAGTTGGTGGCGAATGCTGACTAAAGCTCCCGCTGGGAGCGGCGTCCCGCTGCTCTGAGCTTAATGGCGGTCGGACTCCGTACACTTGCCGAAAACGGAGTTCGGCCGACTCGGGCCCTGCCCGGCTGCGTATTCGTTCCCGGCCACGCTTGCCTGCCGCGTTTTGTGTGCCGATAAAGTAGGGCATGAATGAGTCTAACGCTTCCGGGCCTTTTTTTGGTGGCCGCGCGGCAATTTACATTGGGGGCATCATGGTCGGTGCACTTCTCTTGATCGTCGGATTCGGCGGGTATGGCAGGAGTCGACTGGCTGTCGTGGAGACCTTCGTGCAGCGTAGCGCATTGGGTGACTCGGTGTATTTCCAGGTCGCCGGGGCGGGCCCGGGCGGGGGGCCTGCGGTGGACTTTAATGGGCAGCGCTATTCTCCGCTAAATAGTGAGCGGCAGGAGTTTGCGGATACGCGAATGATCCGGATCGAGACGGATTCGCACACGGGTTTGAGTCTTTATAAACCCGAGTCTCCCAAAAAGAGTGGCAGCGGAAAAAAGCCGGAAACAGGCACCTTTTTAAAGAGTGGGCCGGGTGAATTCATCAAGGTTTGGGCCGAGTAAATAGGAGCGGGGGCGTTTTCCGCAGCGGAGACTTTAACGCACAGACGCGGAGCCGCAGAGAGGGCGGAAGGGGCGGAAGGGGGCCTGCGCATTATCCGTGCGTATGTCGTAGAGACTCTGGCCGTCATGGGTTTTGTCATATTCCGGGCCGCATCGGGAGACGCCAGGAGCAGCGGGTTCACCTGGGGGGCGACGACTCGTCGAATATGGCGGAGCGATAGGGGGCGTATGGGAATTTGCCCGCTTCTTAAACCGCTTGTAGGTTTGGGCTGCATGGCTGAACCGGATAATCCGCACGATCTCGACTTTGCGGCGCATCCGCATGATGCCTACTTCAAGAAGGTGTTTTCGGAGCCCGCCCATGCAGCGGCCTTTTTTCAGCGGCATCTGCCGGCCCCGGTGGCGGCGGCGATGGACTGGGCGGGGTTACAGGTGTTGCCAGGTTCGTTCGTGAAAACCAGCCTAGAGCAGGTTCACGCAGATCTGCTGTTTTCTGTGAACCTTGCCGGGCGGCCGACCCTGCTTTACCTGCTACTGGAGCACCAGAGCTCGGTGGATCCACTGATGCCTTTGCGGATGTTGGTCTATGTCACCGAGATCCTGCTCGGGCATGCCCGGGATATCGGGTTGCCCTTGCCGGTGGTGTTCCCTTTCGTCCTGCATCAGGGCCCGGAACAGTGGACGGTGTCGCCCTGGCTAGAGCAAATGTTCGATCTGCCTGAAGATCTCGCCGCAGAGGTGTTGCCGTTCCTGCCGAAGTTCCGTCACGGGTTGCTGGATCTGACCCGCTTTGATCCGGACGGCGATAAATCCGATCTGCGGCTGCGGGCGGTGCTGCAGTTCATGAAGCTGGCGCGCGAGCGCGATGTGCGACGGTTGCTGCTGTGGATGATCGAGGATGCGAGGGAGACGGCGCATCGACTGCCCGAGGGGCTTTTGAAAACAACGCTGCTTTACGCTTTGCATTGCGACACCCGTGTGGATGCCGCCCAGATCATTGACATCTTATCTGGCAGCCCGGAATATAAGGAAATTATCATGACTACTGCTCAGCGATTAAAGGAGGAAGGGCAAGCTGAAGGAAAAGCTGAAGGGAAAGCTGAGGGTTCATATATTGGGCGGTTGCAACTTCTGCAGGAGCTTTTGGGGCTGCCGGTGGCGGCTCATGAAACGCTGTCTCGGCTGGGGATCGACGAACTTCAAGCTCGCTGTGTCGCCCTGCACCGGGAATACGAGTTGCGGTTCAAAAAAACCTGATCCCAGTTTGTATATCCGCACTCGGGGCAGCGCGCAGCCGCAGCGAAGGGTTGCAGTCGACCGGGGGGCGCGGGGTGATTCTGCCAATGTCTGCCATCCTGCGCGTGACATCGCTTGCGGGGCTCAGTAGAAGTCGGGCGCATGCTTGTTATTCGCCCCCTTTTAATCTCCGGGTTCTCGGAGCCAAATCCATGGGGGATTCCACGGGAAAAATGCGCGCGCAGCCTGGTGGCGTAATTGCGGGGTGGCGCTGAGGTCTATGCAAAAGGCATTTCTCGCGCTTTGGTCGATAGCACTATTCCTGGGGAGTCTGGCCTTGCATACGAGGCATCAGGATTTCCCGTATTTTTATCACCCGGATGAACCTGGAAAAGTGGAGCAGGTGATTTCTGAGGACTGGAACTTTCATCATCCGATGTTGCTGCTGAGTGCCACGAAGGTGGTGCTTGAGTGGAATAAAAAGGGGCGCGATGAGCAGAGCGTGGTGGAAGCCGGGCGCTGGGTGTCGGCGGCATTTATCGCCGGCGCAATCGTCGCGCTTTCGCTGTTGGCCTTTATTTGGCGGGGTTGGGCCGGGGCATTGACGGCGGGCGCAGTCCTCAGCCTCCACCACCAGCTTTATGAGTTGGCCCATTACATGAAGGAGGATTCCGCCATGCTTTTGGGGCTGGCCATGACTTTCCTGGCGGCCGCGTATTATTGGCAAAGCCCGTCCAAGTCGCGTGCCGCGTTTTTGGGGGTCGCCTGTGGCTTGGCGATTTCAGGGAAATACCTCGGGGTTCTCTCCTTGGCGGTGGCGCTGCCGGTGCTCTGGCGCGGGAAAAGTAAGGCCGCATTTCTGTGTTTTGCGATTCCGCTGCTGGCCACTTTGATCGTGGTGAATTTGCCGCTCCTAACTCACCTGGCTACGTTCGAGAAAAGTCTGAGCCGGGAAATGGGTTTTGTGGTGCATGGCCAGCGCGGGATGACCCGCTCGGTGCCGCACTCCCAATACTGGAGCGTCTTTCTCGATAACTCCACTCCGGCAATCTGGTTGTTTCTGGGGGTGTTTCTCTTTTCCCGCTGGCAGGATCGGCGAATGGTGACGGTGGCGGAATGGGCACTGATCGCGTTCCCCTTTATTTACGCGATCATTCTATCGTTCTCTCCGAAATCCAATGACCGCTATTTTCTCCCCGCTTCGGCTGTCATTACCCTGCTTGCTATCCTGGGCATTGAGGATGCCGCGCATATGCTGGCTGGCCACGTGAAGCGCAGCACGGTGTTGGCGGGCGGCGCGGCGTTGCTGCTGGTTTTTCAGGTGACTGGCTGGAGTTGGAGCAAGCCCGGGATCTGGCAGTATGACGAGGCTTTCCAACATGACGATATCCGGGCCGTCATCGCCTATCTCAATACCGAGATCCCTAAAAATGCGGTGATCGTCACGGATAATCGGGTCGGATTGCCTGACCCAAAAAGGAAGAAGGAATCGTCCCGGCTGGGAACGGTGCCGCAAACGATTTTATCCGGCCGATTCGCCGCGGACCACGGCACGGTGTCATCACTCATTGAGCAAGGCGTTAGCTATGTGCTCGTTTCGGAGAGCGATTACGGACGCTTTCAGCTCGATAGTTTGCGCCCTCAAAAGAGCGAGGAAAAGGAATTCGCGCGCCGCAAATCGTTTTACGAAGAGCTTTCCCGGCGGGGCGAATTGCTTTGGGAGCGGGAGCGCGGGACGATGATCTATTTGCATCCTGGAATCCGGGTTTACAAGATCAGCAAACCCGAGCTCCGAAGTTGATCGGCTGCTTTGTAACGCAGAGGTGGACGGAGTGGACTGAGTGGACGGAGTGGACGGAGTGGACGGAGTGGACGGAGTGGACGGAGTGGACGGAGTGGACTGAGTGGACGTTCCTAACGCAGTGGCGCAGAGAGCAGAAAGGATGAAAGGGATAGGATGGTGTGTTTGTCCCCGTGCGGCCGTTCCCGTCCGGACCCGTGGGGTTTTTTCCCATCTCTGCGGCTCTGCTCCTCCGCGTTAACCCTGCGCGTAGATGGCGCGATTATTCGCCGTCGGCTGAGGTTTGGGCGCGGGTCTCAAAGCGGGTGAACTCTTTGAGGAACGTGAGATTCACGTCGCCCACGGGACCGTTACGCTGTTTGGCGATGATCAAAGTGGCTTTGCCTTCGCTCTCCTTTTTCTCCTCATCGTTATCGGCGTAATATTCTTCGCGCACGAGCAGTCCGACCAAATCGGCGTCTTGCTCGATGGACCCGGATTCACGCAGATCGCTCAGGCGCGGGCGTCCCTTGCTTTCGCCGGAGCGCTGCTCAGGATTCCGGTTGAGCTGGGCGAGGACGATGACGGGGATATTGAGCTCTTTGGAAATCGCTTTTAGACCGCTGGAAATTTCCGCGATTTCGAGCTGGCGATTGTCCTGGGCGCGCTTGGAGGTGGAGCGCAGCAACTGGAGGTAATCGATGAAGATGGCTGCAATGTCGTGCTGGCTCTTGAGTCGGCGGGCTTTGGCGCGCAGCTCGAGAATGCTGAGGCCTGAGGTGTCATCGATGAAGATTTTCGCTTCGGCGAGCTTGGAGGCGGCCACTTGCAGGGCCGGGAAATCGCGTTCGCTCAGAAAGCCATCGCGGACGCGGCCCAGATTGACTCGGGCGCGCGAGCACAGGAGCCGTTGGACGAGCTGCTGGGAATTCATTTCCAAACTGAAGACGGCGACGGCTTTCTTGAGCTCGACGGCGATGTGCTCGGCGATATTCATCGCAAACGCTGTTTTACCCATGGATGGGCGGGCTGCGATGATGATCATTTCAGCCCCGTGCAGGCCGTCGGTCATTTTGTCGAAGTCCGCGAACCCTGTGGACAAGCCGGAGATGCTGCCGCGGCGGTCATAGAGTTCCTGAATGGAACCGATGGCGGCGACGACCATCTGCTTCATGCTGGAGACGCGATCCTTGAATCGGTCTTGGGCGATGGCGAAGACCTTCTGCTCGACGTCATTGAGCAGGTTCGGCACGTCGTCCTGTTCGTCGTAGGAACGGGCGGCGTATTCGGTGCAGACCTTGATGATTTCGCGGAGCGTGTATTTCTCCTGCAAAATCTCGATGTAATAGGCCGCGTTCGCCGCCGTCGGGAGAAAGGTGAACAGCTCCGTGACAAACGCCGCGCCGCCTACCATGTCGAGCCGCTGCGTGTCGCGCAGCAGCTCCGTCAGGATGAT
>JAYTYG010000385.1:0-3827 GCA_043742585.1 Spartobacteria bacterium | reverse complement strand
GGTGATGCGGATCAAGCCGTCGTCGCAAAGCGCGCAGGCGCGTTCGATGGCGTTCTCAAGCTCGCGCACATTGCCGGGCCAGCGGTAACCTTGAAGGACCTCGACGGCTTTGGCCTCGATTTTCTTGGGCTCGGTGTTGGTTTGGGCGGCGTTCTTTTGCAGGAAATGGTTCACCAGAAGAGGGATGTCTTCGGTGCGCTCGCGTAGAGCAGGCATTTCGATCGGGATAACGGCGAGCCGATAGTAGAGATCTTCGCGGAAACTGCCGGCCTTGGTTTTTTCGAGCAAACCTTCGTTGGTGGCGGCGAGGACGCGCACATTGATGGCCATGCTTTTGGTTTCGCCGACGCGGCGGATCTGGCGCTCCTGGAGGACGCGGAGCAGCTTGGTTTGCAGCGGCTGGGCCATGGAGTTGACTTCATCGAGAAAAATCGTGCCCAACTCGGCTTCTTCAAATAGTCCGATTTTGTCCTGCACAGCGCCCGTGAAGGAGCCTTTTTTGTGGCCGAAGAGTTCGCTTTCAAGAAGGTTTTCCGGCAACGCCGAGCAGTTGATGGCCACGAAGGGCTGGTGCTGCCGAGTGCTGTTGAAGTGGAGGGCCCGGGCCACCAGTTCTTTGCCGGTCCCGCTTTCGCCCTGGATGAGAATGGTGGAGTCGGTGTCGGCGACTTTAGCGATGAGGTTATAGACTTCCTGCATCTTGGCGCTGGTGCCGATGATGCTCTCGAAGCGGTATTTCTCTTTGACGATCTGCCGGAGGTTGCGGTTTTCGCGCACCAACGTTTGGTTTTCGAGCGCGCGCTGGATGGTGAGCTGGAGTTCGTCCACCTTGAAGGGCTTGGTGATGTAGTCGTAAGCGCCCAGCTTCATCGCCTCCAGGGCGCTTTCCACTTTGGCAAACGCCGTTATCAGGATTACCGGGGTTTGCGGCAGCACGTCCCGGCATTCGCGCAGGATGTCGAGGCCGCCGATTTTGTCCATTTTCAGGTCGGAGATGACGAGCTGAGGGGCATGGCTGGCCAGGTTTTCGATGGCCTTCTGGCCGGAATTGAAAGCGATGGTTTGGTGTCCACGTTCCTGACAGATGTCGGAAATGACGGAAACCATTGCGGGATCGTCGTCGATAATGAGAATGCGGGCCATGATATAGGGGTCGGGGAAAGTCCCGCAGAATTGCGAGTATTTCAAAAGTGAGAGATGGGCGGGGGCGATGTCGAGGAAAATGGGTGTCTTTTCTCAATTTCGCGTCGAGCTGCGAGTGGAATGGCATCCGCCGCCGGCTGGCTCCGACTCAGCCGCAGCGGTTATCCGTAGATTAACGGAGATTTTTAGGGAGGATCTCGTGGGGGCGCTTGAGCTCGGAGCCAATAGAAATCTGCGTATTTAACGATTTTGGCGGCCTCGCAGTCTTTTAAAGAGCTGCGGATAGCTTCCGGAGCCATGGCCGATGGTTAATCGTCGTTTGCGCGTTAGTGCGTTGTCCCGCGAGCTTTGTTGGGTAGCCGCAGCGGTAATAGAAGTCCCATGCTTCTCGTGACTCCCATTCGTCCCCTCAAATCGCGCGTGACAGACTGTTAGGGAGCCGTGGGAGCTGTGGGTGGATGTTCCAAGCCGAATGTCAGAAGGCCCATGCTGTCGTCCCAAATTCCGGGTTTATCGGTGTGCATCACCACGGCGATGACTTCCCGCGAGTCGCGCAGGGCGGCGCTGACCAGGACCTGTTGCGCCGGGACGGTGTAGCCGGTTTTCACGCCGCTGCAGCCAGGGAACCGAGTCAGGAGGCGGTTGTGATTGGTGAGCTCGCGCATGGCAAAGGGATCGACCCACGGGTATTTGATGGTGGACACGATCTGCCTGAAAAGAGGCTGCTGCATGGCGGCCCTGGCGATCACGGCGAGATCGTGGGGAGTGGTGTAATGCGCGAGATTGTGGAGTCCGTGTGGATTGACAAAGTGCGAGGAGGTGGCGCCGAGTTCGATGGCGCGGGCGGTCATTTTTTCACCAAACGCTTCGATGGAACCTGCGTTGTCGCGCGCGAGCGCATGGGCGACGTCGTTGGCGCTTTTGAGCAGCAGCCCGTAGAGCATCTGGCGGCGTTTGATGCGCTGGCCGGGTTTGATCTCCAGGCTGCTTTCCCCGACTTTGCTGTCGTCGAGGGTGATTTCCACTTCCCGCTCCAAGTCGCCCGCTTCGATGATCAGGAGTGCGGTGAGGATTTTGGTGGTGCTCGCCGGGTATTGCTGCGCCCCGGAGTTCTTTTCGTAGAGGGTCTGGCCGCTCCAGGCGTCGATGACGATTGCGCCGCGCGCTTTGAGCGGTAACTGGCCATCGACCAAGAGTGCCTCGGGCGTCGGCGCGGCCTTGGGCTTTGGCGCGACCGGGGCGCTCGGGGCGACCGGGGCGACCGGGGTGTGTGGCCGAGAGGGCTTTTTTGTGGCGGCCTGTGCGGGGAGGAGGGCGCCGAGGAGGCTCGCGCAGAGGAGCGCGGTGAGTTTAAGAGAGGATTTCCCCATTGATCATCATCCAGGAAATGGGGCGTTCATAATTGACGATCTCGTCATAGACATTCTCCAAAGTGCCGGAGGTGGGCAGCGCGATCAAGTCGGCGAGTGCGCCGGGAATGATTTGGCCGAGTTGCCCGATGCGCTTGAGTGCGCGGGCGGAGTTGCGTGTGACGGTGGCGAGCAGCGACTCCGCGTTAAGCCAGGGTTGGGATTGGCGCACGCGCCGGAGTTCGCGCAAGAGGCTTAAGGAATCCGTGCTGGCAAGGCTGTCGGTGCCCACGCAGATATTGATCCCCATGTCGTGCAGGCGCCGAAACGGAAACTCAGAGTGGCCAAAATAGCGGTGGCTGCCCGGGCAATACACGATGTGCGGGCCGCCGTCGGGAGCGAGGGCGGGGAGCGTGGCGAGGAGTTCGAAATCCTCTTCGGTAAGCTCGTTCATATGGGCCAAGATCCAATTTGCATCGATCGCGCCGCTTTTCCACAGCATTTGGAACGGGGTGGTTTCTCCGCAGTCGTCCATCGGGCGCTTGAGCTGAGTCATGAAATCGAACAGTGGCCCGCGGCCGTGCATGAACATGGCGAGCTCTTCGCAGGACTCGGCCACGTGGGTGGTGAGGAGCATCTCGGTGCGGTCGGCGCAGCCGTTGGCCAGGTGATAGAGCTGCTGGGATGCGGTGTAGGGGGCGTGCGGGTTCAGCCCGAAGCCGCCCAGGGATTGGGGCTGGCGTTTGAAGAAGGTGAGCGCCCCGGCGACCACGTCGTCAGTAGTAATCCGGTGTCGGATGTCTATCATCTCGTAAAACCACCAGGTCCGGATCGGATCCGGGGGCAGGCTCGGCATCAGCTCCGGGAACGCCTCGATATTGCACACGGCGGTCGTGCCCCAGCGCTTGAGCTCGGCAAAGCCGCGGGCGATGGCGGCGAGGTATTCCTCGGAATCCAGGCTGCGCTTGATGGCGTTGATGCGTTGAACCCAAGCGGTGAAGCTGGTCGGCGGCGAGATGGCGTTGCGCATCATCGAGTAGTCGAGATGGCAGTGTGCGTTGATGAGCCCGGGGAGCAGGACTTGGTCGCCCAAATCCAGCACGGGCTCGTCGGTGCGGCCTTCGAGTTCGGCGAATGTCCCGATGGCTTCAATCCGGTTGCCAACAATCCAAAGTGCGCCGTCGACTAACGGCGTCCCATCCATGGTCACTATGAGGCGGGCGCGGAGAATCATCCTGCCGACGCAGCCTTTTTGACGACTTCACGAGCTTTTGCGACGAGCAGGTTGCAGGCTTCTCCGCAGAGTAACGGCAGGAGTCGACCGCTAACCACTTG
>JAYTYG010000384.1:0-2958 GCA_043742585.1 Spartobacteria bacterium | reverse complement strand
CGCACTTTATGCACGCCCTGCTCATGCGCGCCCTGGGTGTGGGACATCGAACGGATGATCGCCATTTTCTTCCCATGCGCAGCCAGCCCCGGCAGATATCCCGAAAGCCGGACGCCGTCGGCATTGGTGGCGATGGTTTTAGTGGGCCCTTGGCCGGGTGTGCCGGGCTTGGTGTCGAACGTGTCGGTGTGGCTCATCCCGCCTTGCATAAAAAGGTAAATGACACTTTTCGCCTTGGCTTTGCTCCGCGCGCTGGCGGGCGCCGCGAGGGCTGTGGCGGCGCCTCCGATCGGCAGGAGGCTCACCCCCAGAAATGCGCGGGCGGCGTAGGTGATAAATTCGCGGCGAGTCGGTTCGTCGAGTTGCGAGAGGATTTGGCGCATAATGGGGGGATGCTATTGGATAAACAAAAATTGACGGGTGCCTAGCAGGGTGTGCGAGATGGCCAGGATGTCGCCCGTGCCGTTGAGCTTCCGCGAAATGAGGGTCGTTTCGGCCATCGTCGGCTTGCGGCCCAGGATGCTGAGGAAGGCGGTCTCGAGTCGGCCGGACTCCGAGTAACTGTGAGCCAAGGCGTCCTGGAGCGGTGTGCCTTTTGCCAGGAGGGCGTTGAAGAGCGTGCTGTTGAGCATCAGTAGCGTTTGCGGCACCGTGCCCGTGCGCCAGCCGCCATCGGCTACTTCACGGTTGGACTGCCCAAACGTCCGCAGAAAATGGCCCTCGGTCGCCGGTTGCTTTAGCTCGCTGGCCCGCAACAGCGCCCCGAATTCCGGGGCCGGAGCGTAGGGCACCTTTTTTTTGCGCTCTGGCGGGGAGGGATGTCGGAGTTCGAGCAATTTGGTTTTGGCCTCTTCGTGGGCCATGTCCCTGGCCTGTTCCACCAGCTCCTCGCTGGAGTCGTAGCCATCGGACTCCCTTTCGGTGCTGGGCGGCGCGAAGCTCATCTTCTTGTCGAGATCTTTGACGGCGAGCGTCATCATTGAATCCCAAGCCTGCTCGGCGCTCATTCGGCGCAGCAGCGGCCCGGTAAAATCGTATTCGCCGCCGGCGCTCGCGAGCGTCCCCGATTGCTGCGCATAGGTCCGCGTGTTCGTGAGGATGCGCTGGAAGTGGCGCAGATCGAACTTGGCCGCCACCATGACCTTCGCCAGATACGCCGCGAGCGCCGGGTTCACGCAGTCTTCGGCATCGCGGATGGTATCCACCGGGCCAGCGATGGGCGCCCCCATGATCCGGGTCCACATCCGGTTGGCGATGGTGAGAGCAAAGCGCGTGTTATCGGGCGAAGTCAGCCAAGCCGCCAAAATCTCCGTGGGCTTTTTGTCTGGCACCATTGTGGCCTGGCCGAAGAGCACCGCCGGCGCGATGGGCTCGTTGGGTTTGCCGTCGGGATATTGATAGTCGGCGGGCAACTTGCCTTTGGGGAGGCGGCCGCTTCGCAGGATGAACCGATCGGGCGCCTTGGGTCGGTTGGTGAGCTTTTCGAAGGAGTCAACTACCAGTTGTCGTTCGATTAATTTGCGCTGCGAGCTCGTGCGCTTGGCGGCTTCCTCCTCCAGCGTGTCCCTCATGGATTCCATCTTCGTCTGGGACATTTTCATGGATGCGACCAGGCGCTGATCGGTGACAGCCGAAGTCCATGCCGCAAACTGATGATAATCTTTCCTAGTCCACTTATCATAAGGATGATCGTGGCACTGTGCGCAGCCTATTAGCGTTCCGAGGAATATCGTTGAAGTATTATCCACACTCGCAAAGCGGTTCCCTTGGTCGCGCAGATAAAAGCCCGCAGCCGGTTCGTCGGTGAGATCGCCTTTGGGATTGACCAATTCGCGCACCCAGCGGTCGTAGGGTTTGTTGTCACGGACGCTGGTCTTGATGAAGTTAAGATAGTAATCCCCGCGCACATTGTCGGCGAGCTGATCCCGGGCGCGCAGAGTGTCGCACCAGTAGTTGAACATCGTGCTGATGTGCCCGTTCGAGCTCAGCAGCGCGTCGATGAGTTTGGCCCGCCGTTTCGGGTCCGCCCCCCGGGTAAACGCAGTGAGCTCGTCGTAGCTCGGGATGCGCCCGATCAGATCCAGGTAAACCCGGCGGCCCCACACTTCATCGCTCGCCAGTTCATTGGGCTTGAGTTTTTTTGCTTCCAACCCGGATTTGACGAGCTCGTCGATGCGTTTGGCGGTGGCGACGACATCCTCGGCGTTGATCGTTTCGGTGGCGATCGCGACGGGTTTCTCCTTGGCCGTGGCGCGCTTCCATTCGCCGAATTGTGCGCCTTCTTCGATCCATTGTTTAACCAAGGCGATTTGCTCCGGGTTCACCCGTTTGCCGCCATCCGAGGGCGGCATGATGTCGTCGTCGCCCTCCGGTAGAACCATGCGTTTGTAGAGCGTGCTTTTCTCGGGTTTATGAGGGAACACGAGATTGTCCGAACGGCTTTTGGCGCGGATGGCCGTGAGATCATCGAGCCGCAGGTCGCCCTTTATTTTTTTGGACCGTGCGCTGTGGCATTTGAAGCAGGAGGCGTCGAGAATCGGGAGGATCTGGTCTTCGAAGTTGATCTTCTCGGCGCGGGCCGGTGCGGTGATTCCCGGGCTCAGCGCGAGCATTAGGAGGAAATAAAAATGCGCTTTCATGAGTGGGGGGACGCTTGGAGAAGCAGGCTTGGTTCCCTAGCGGCGGTTTTCAATGCGAACAAATGAAAACCGCAGGCAGGGCTTACGCATCTGAACTTCTCTGTAATAGCTGGCCCTCGTATATCCCAACGGGATTACGCCGTCCAATCTAGGGTTGGCTCGCTGCGGGCCGCAACCATGGGACTTAACTCTACTCTGTCATTTCAAAAGGAATGGCTTGCCTCCCCAATTTTTCTTGGCATTTGTTGCGCATGAACCCTTCCGAAGCCTCATAAAGATTCGCGTAAAAACCACCAACCACCACTCTCCAATGCCTCAC
>JAYTYG010000383.1:0-2873 GCA_043742585.1 Spartobacteria bacterium | reverse complement strand
TCGGTCTTGGGTGTGGGCGCGGCGCTGAGGATCGGCTTCAGGCGTTGCTGAAATTCGGAGAGCAAGTTCCAATGCCGCAGATCGGCACTGGAAAAAGGACGTGAAGGGGTGGAAGCGGCCACGAACCGAGTTAAACAATTACATGCAAATCGTACAAGCTACAATCGTGTGACAATTACGTGACGCAATCTACGCGTGGCATCGAGCTAAAACCCTGCCGATCACTACTGGAACGCAGATGCCATTAAGTCCGAAGGCTACTCTATATTCATCCTCATCACTCCACACAGCGGCGGTCAGCAGGTCTATTTCTCTGGAGTTAGCGTAGTAACAGCCTTAAGATGTTCGTAATTAGGAAAAAACGCCTCGACCGAATATGTCTGTCCAACCGTGAGGTCACGGGTGGAGATCGAAACGGTGTATTCGAGGCGTTCGTTAGGATTAATCGCCACGAGGGTCGGCTCGCTGGCAAAAGACTGATCCTCAGACCACTGCTCAACGGTCTTTCCGCTGGCGTTTTTAACCAGCACTTCGATGCGTTGGGTGGTGGGAAACTCGAGCTGCTCCAGACGCTTGCCTTGATTACGAAGGTGCAATGTCACCTTGATCTGTCGGGTTTCGCTGAGCTTCAAGGGAATCGGGTCTAGGCTTACTGTCAGCGCCAGTTGTTTCCAGTTTACGCCGCCCTTTGCTGCGGCGCCGTCGGTGCTGTGGAAAAACGTCCAGGGCTTTAGCAGGCGCTGAGTGAGTCCGGGTTTTTTCTCTGGCTTCTCCGGAACTCCTGCCGTGGACGATGCCCCTTGGTCTGAACTCTGGCATGTGGTGAGTGCCACAAAAAAGATGAGCGGCAGGGCGATACACAATTTCATCCCGCCATGAATACCCCGGCGTGCTCGCGGGTTGCAAATCGGTTTTCTTCCGCGACACTCTGCCCCCCATGAAAATTGTTCGCTTCCTGCTTCTCCCACTTCTCGCCTGCAGCTTTCTGGGTATGGCTAAAAAACAGCCGATGGTCTCAGTCCGATTTTATGTGGAGGCCAATGCCAGGGACGGGGCCTCCTTTTCGACGCCTACTAAACTGCATAATCCTGATCGCGACGCATTTATGGAGCGAATCCCGTCGATTTCCGAGCGCGACATTGAGGGCATTTTTCCTGTGGAGAATGCGGACGGCACTTATGGCTGCGTGTTTCAACTGAATCGACATGGAAGCATCGGGCTCCAGACCCTGAGTTCTGAGCGGCGCGGCTCCGCCATGCTGGGATTGATTGCCAGCGCTGCCGGGGCCCGGCAACTCGTCGAGCTGCGAATTGACAAGCCAATTACCGATGGGCGGATTTATGTGCCGCGTGGAATGAACCAGGTCGAAATCGATCAATTGAGGAAGCTATTTCCCACGATAGGTCAGAGCGCTACAAAGAAGTAGGTGCTGCCGTTTTTTACAGAACTTACTGAGGCCCGGATTTTTACGGCCAATCCCATTGGGGCGACGAGAATCTCTCCTGACTTATGAGCCTCCAGTTTCTGACTTTGCTCAACGCTGTGGCACCGGTCTTCTTCGTGATCGGCATCGGCTACGCGATTCGACGCATTGGCTGGCTGAGCGCTGAAGCCGACGCGTCGCTGATGCGCGTCATCGTTAATCTGCTTTTTCCGTGTCTAATCTTGGACACCATTTTGGGCAACGAAGCCCTCGCAAAAGCCGGCAACGTGCTACTGGCTCCGGCCGTCGGTTTCGGCACTGTGTCGCTGGGCTTTTGCCTCAGCTACTATGCGGCTCCGGTATTCGGCATTGCCGATCCGAGACAGCGGCGGACATTTGCATTCACTACTGGGCTCTACAACTACGGTTATGTCCCCCTGCCCCTGATTCAAAAGCTCTTTAATCCGCAAACAACCGCGGTGCTTTTTATTCACAATGTCGGCGTTGAAATTGCCATATGGACTGCGGGCATCATGCTTCTCACCGGCGCCAACCGCGCGACGTTAAATGCTACGGAACGTTGGAAAATGGTGTTTAATGCCCCGGTCATCGCGATTCTCTCTGCCGTCACTTTGCACTTCACCGGCGCAAAAATATGGTTTCCTAGCGTGGCCCTCAGCGCGGTGCATAACATGGGTTCCGCAGCCATTCCGCTCGGGCTTATTTTAAGCGGCGCCACATTTGCGGATCAGATGCGTGACCTCAAGATGAACAACGCGACCCGAGTGAGCCTGGGCGCGGTGACGTTGCGACTGGCGTTAATCCCGCTGCTCATGCTGACTTTGGCGCGTTGGCTGCCCTGCCCGATTGAATTGCGCCGGATCATAGTCATTCAGGCCGCGATGCCCTGCGCGTTAATTCCTGTCTTACTCACTAAGCACTACAACGGTGAACCAAACACCGCGATGCGCATCGTCCTGCTCACTTCCCTGCTCTCTTTTCTTAGCATCCCACTCTGGATCCAATTTGGACTAAAGTGGACCCAGCAATAATCCTATGCACTCGGCGATGGGTTCACAGAGTGCGATAGACAAATCCGCATCGGAATTTTAACGCGGAGCGCGGAGGCATCAGAGAGAAACTGGGGGACCGGCAAATCCGTACCCAGCCAAATCCTCCCAACTCTGCCAATGCTCTGCGTTAAACTCACTTAGGGCTCATATGGAAGTAAGTGGCACAATTTTCCGGGTGTCGGCGAGAGACCAACTTGTAATACTTATTCCTGACGCGCCCTTAGTTCTACTTTGTTGCGCTTGTAAATATTCGGTGATCGCATCTCAATTCTTGAGGTTTTAACGCGGAGCCGCAGAGATTCAGAAGGGCCGGATAGTGCGCGGGCCGGTCGAAGGGGAAGTTATGAAGTATGAATGATGAGAATTCGCAGGCGCAC
>JAYTYG010000382.1:0-4257 GCA_043742585.1 Spartobacteria bacterium | reverse complement strand
ATGCTGTGGGATATAGGGTTTAAAGTGGGGCACTCGACGCGGTCGATTTCTGGCGCCATCACGCAGGCCAACGCGGATATGCTGTCAAAAACGTCGCTCCTGGAGTCGCGTTTGGTGGCGGGCGACGAGGGTCTTTTTAATGAGTTCCGCTCCGAGTTTGTCAAGCATTGCGTGGAACGGCACGTGGATGAATATATAGCAGACAGGGTCACCAATCAGGCTGATCGCCACGCCAAGTTTGGCGGTAGCATCTATATGCAGGAACCGAATATTAAAAACGGTTGTGGCAGCCTGCGCGATTACCAGAATTTGCTGTGGATTAGTTTCTTCAAGGAGCGAGTCCAATCCACCGCGGGATTGGTGGAGAAAAAGTTGCTCAATGAGACCGAGCGCCGGCTCCTGGATCGGGCCTATGATTTTCTGCTGCGGGTGCGCACGGAGTTGCACTATCTCAATAAACGTTCTGCGGACGCCATCGTCATGAGCCAGCAGGTGCAGCTCGCGACCAAGCTTAAGTATCCGCAGAAAAATGTTCTGCGTCGCAGTGAAGCGTTCATGCGCGATTATTATCAGCATGCGCGAAGCATCTATAATATCACGGAGTTGCTCTGCCAGCGCCTGAGCGTGGCGGTGCCGGTCGCTGAGAAAAAGCCGTCCCTGTTTGGGTTCCTGCGCCGGACGCCGTCTCCGCAGGGGGAACACTTTGATGGGTTCCACAGTATCAATGGCCTGCTATATTCCGATGCCCGGGATATATTTAACCAGGATCCGCCGCGGCTGATGCGGTTGTTTCGGCATATGCAATTGCGCGGGATGCAGATGAGCGGGGACCTGCAGCAGTTGGTGCGGCGGAGGCTGCATTTGGTGGATAAAACGTTCCAATACGCGCGCGCCACGCGGGAGACGTTCATTGAGATTTGTTCGCGCAAAGGGGAGGTGGGCTGGATTCTAAGAGCGATGCATCAGGTGGATTTTCTCGGACGCTATGTGCCCGAGTTTGGCCAGTTGACGTGCCTGGTTCAGCATGAGTTTTTTCATCGCTATACGGCTGATGAGCATACCTTGGTTTGTATAGAAAAGCTCGATCGCATCATCGATACAGACAATCCCAAGCTGGCTAATTACAAGAGCCTGTTTCAAAAGCTCGAAGATCCTTTCGTGCTGTATCTGTCTTTGCTCCTGCATGATACAGGCAAGGCGTCGAATGCGCTGATGCATGCCGAAGCCAGTGCGGTGTTTGCGCAGCGGGTGGCGCGGCGCCTCCAGCTTTCGCCGGAACGCCGCAAGTCGCTGCTCCTGCTTGTGGATAACCACATCATCATGTCCAGCACAGCGCAGCGCCGGAATCTGGAGGATCCGGCGACGGTGGCGGAGTTTGCCGCCGTGCTCAAAGATCAGACGAATCTCGACGCGCTCATGCTCCTGACTTTGGTGGACGGCCAGGGCACAGGGGACGAGAAATGGTCGGACTGGAAGGAATCCTTGGTGTGGCATCTATACCACAGCACGTCGCTCTATCTGGCTGATGGCGAGGCGTTCTATCGGCAGCGTGTGGTGGAGCGCGAGGGCTTGCGCTTGGCTGTGCGCGCTAAGTTGCCCGATGATTATCCCGATGAAATCGATGCCCATTTTGAGCATATGCCCGATCGCTATTTCCAGACCTACGGGGTCGAGGAAATCGTCGAGCACGTCGAGCTCTTCCGGATTTTTTTCGAAATGCGATTTAGTGCTGAACGCGATCCGCTGATGCCAGCGATTCGCTGGATCTCGCGTCCGCACCAGGGTCACAGCGAAGTGTGGATCAGCGGTTGGGATCGCAATCAGTTGTTGGCGCGGATCGCGGGTTCATTTTCCTGCGTGCAGCTCAATATTCTCAGCGCCGATGTCTATACGCGTGGCGATGGCCTGGTGCTGGATATATTTCGGGTTTGCAGTACGAAATGCGAGGCGGTGACGGATCAGCGCGATATAGCGAAGGTCGAGGAGTTGCTGGCGCAATCGTTGCAAACCTATGAGCACGACTTCTCGTCGCAGTTAGTTAAGGCGATGCGGCGGCGTGATTTTCATCTTTCGCAGGAGCTCGATTTCCCGACGCGCATCGTCATCGATAACGATGCGCATCCGACCTATACGCTGGTGGATATCCAATCGCCGGACCGACTGGGATTGCTATATTATCTGCTCAAAGCCATGGGTCGAGTGGGGGTGCAGATAGCGCTCTCGCGCATTACCACGGAGAAAGGCGCTGCGATTGATAGCTTTTATGTCACGGATATGGAGGGCCGCAAAATCAAGGGCCCGGCTAATCTGCCGGCCCTGCAACAGGCTTTGCGCGCGGCTGCGGAGATGCAGCCCGCTACGTGACGGCGCGCCGGTTCCACCGCGTGTGGGCGCGGTGGCCGGCCGGTCACTGAGTTTTTGAGCGCTGCCATGACGCCCCGTTTTTTTACGCTCTTCAGTTTGCAGGTGGTCCGCAATGTTCTGCAGCATCGGCTGCTGGCGGCGCTCAACGTGCTTGGGATCGCCTTGGGGATCGCGGTCTATCTGGCGATCCAGATCTCCAATGGCTGCGCCAATCGGTCGTTTGCAGCCGGGGTGGATCTGGCCGCAGGCAAGGCGCATCTGGAAGTGCGCGGGGCGGTGGATGAGACGCTGTGGCCGTTGATTGCCAAGCAGCCCGGGGTGAAGGCTGCCACGGCGCTGGTGGAGGGGGTGGTGACATTGCCAGATTTCCCCGGGGAATATCTGCGCGTGCTGGGCGTGGATCTTTTTACTAATGCCCCGTTTTCCACCTTCGAGCTTAACGCCGATGGCAGGAAGGTGGATTTTCAAAAGTGGTTGGCCACTCCGGGCGCTGTGGCTTTGAGCAAGGAGTTCGCTCTGCGCCAGCATTTGCCGCTGGGCTCCCGGGTCCGGGTGCTGGCGAACGGCAAAATCAAGGAGCTCAGCGTGGAGGCGGTTATGGACTTCGAGGATTCACTGGCGAGCGCGCAGCCGCGGTTTGCGGCGATGGACCTGGGCTGGGCGCAGGAGCTTTTGGGAAGCCAGGGCAGGCTCTCGTCGGTGCAGTTGATTTTGGAGCATCCCGAGGACGCCGGGCGCATTGCCCAAAGCCTGCGGGAGCTGCTTCCCTCGGATCTTCAGGTGGCGGCGCCCCAACAACGCAGCTTCCAGATGCAGCATATGATCTCGGCGTTTCAGCTGAATCTAACGGCGCTGAGCATGGTGTCGTTGTTGGTGGGAATATTCCTCATCTATACAACTGTGTCGGCCTCGGTGATCCGGCGCCGCAATCAAATCGGGATTTTGCGCGCGTTGGGAGCCAGTCGGGCCGAGGTGCGCTGTCTGTTCCTCGGCGAGGCCTTGCTTTCCGGGGGCTTGGGGATCGCGCTGGGCTGTTTTGCGGGGGTGGGCTTGGCCCGGCTGTTAGTGGGAGCGGTGGCTAAGACCATTTCGTCGCTGTATTTGTTGTTGAGCATTGAGGATGCGCATTTTGAGGTTCGTGAATTATTGGTGGCGGCTGCGTTTGGGCTGGGGGCTGTGCTGCTGGGAGCGTGGTTGCCGGCGCATGAAGCGGCTGGGATTGAGCCGCTGGCGGCTTTGACTCCAGGGGCTCAGGCGCAACACAGCCGGACCCGGGTGTATCGCTGGCATTGGTTCGGAGTGTTGTGCCTGGGCGCGGCGTGGCTGGCCTCCTGGGGGGCTCTGGCTGGCGGACCGGCTGCGCTGGGATTTGTCGCGGCGTTTTTTGTGCTCATCGGCTTCGCTCTTTTTTCACCAGGTGCAACGGTGTTTTTCGGGGAGGCGGCCGGTCGTATGCATGGGATTTTGTGGCGCTTGGGCGCGGAAAATCTTACCCGCTCCGTGCATCGCAACGGGGTGACTGTGGCGGCGCTGGCTGTGGCTGTGGCCATGATGACGGGGCTGATGATCATGATCTTTTCGTTCCGGAACAGCGTCGAAGTCTGGGTCGATCGCACCCTGGTCGCGGACTTGTTCGTGGCGCCGGGTTCCAATGAAACCATCGGTCACAATGCCTCGATTCCTCAGGAGGCGATCGCGTGGTGGGAGGCGCAGCCGGGCGTCCACGCGGTGGATACGATGTATGAAAAGCCCGTGTTTATTGGGGCCGAGCCGGCTTTGCTGGCGGTGGTGAAGGGCGCCGATCGGCATAATCTCCAGGTTGTGGGAGGCGGAGCCGAGCGCAAATCGGCCCGGGTTCCGGGGGGCGTTCCGGGGGGCGTTCCGGGGGGGGGG
>JAYTYG010000381.1:0-2530 GCA_043742585.1 Spartobacteria bacterium | reverse complement strand
CCACGTTGGAGCTAAAATCTCTCTGCGGACGGTTCCCAGCTCTAAAGCTGAATAGGAGAAGGCATCGGCATTAACTGCAGCTGCCCTCTCATCCCCCTTCATAATGAGCGCCCCTTTGGAGCGGGCGCATCTCTTTACAAGCTCAGCTCAAACGGCGCCCGAATGATGAAGGATGCAGATTCGGAGAACGCAGGCGCCCTTAAGCCCGTGGCTGCTCTGTCCGCCTAATTCCTCACAGCGTCTTCTGCATTCATCCTTCATAATTCATCCTTCATAATTCCGAACAGCTCCCTCCAGCTCTCCACAATGCGCGGTCAAAATCCTTGCGCTCAGCCCCGGGGTTTCGCTTAATCCCCGCCCTTCGACCTCCCGCGTGGCGGCGAACTCCTGTCATTTAACCACCACATCGCTAGAAAAATGGATCTCTGCATCATTGGTTCGGGTTACGTCGGACTCGTATCCGGCGCCTGCTTTGCCGAAGTCGGCCACCACGTCGTCTGTGTCGATAACGACCAGCGCAAAGTCGACATGCTGCAGGCCGGCAAAATCCCCATCTACGAGCCCGGCCTCGAAGATCTCGTCCACCGCAACGTCTCCGCAAAGCGTTTACGCTTCACTAATTCCATCGAGGACGGCGTCGACAACTCCCAGGTCATTTTCATCGCCGTCCCCACCCCGCCCCAGGCCGACGGCAGCGTCGACCTCACCTACATCGAGCAAGTCGCCCGCGAAATCGCCGGCGTCCTCAAAAAAGGCGAATACCGGGTCGTCGTCGACAAGAGCACCGTGCCTGTCAAAACCGGCGAAAAAGTCGAGGCCACCATCAAGCGCTACAATAAAATCGCCGAATTCGATGTGGTCAGCAACCCCGAGTTTCTCCGCGAAGGCTGCGCCGTCCCTGACCTCATGAACCCCGACCGCGTCGTCATCGGCTCCGCCAGCGATCGGGCCACCGACCTGATGAAGCGCGTTTACGAACCCTTCCGCGCCCCCATCCTAGTCACCGACGTCAACTCCGCAGAGCTCATCAAGCACGCCGCCAACTCCTTTCTCTCCCTCAAAATCTCCTACATCAACGCCGTCGCCGCCATCTGCGAAGCCAGCGGCGCCGACGTCGAAATGGTCGCCGACGGCATCGGCATGGACAAGCGCATCGGGCGCAACTTCCTGAATGCGGGCATCGGCTACGGCGGCTCCTGCTTTCCCAAAGACGTCAAAGCCTTCATCGCCATCGCCCGCCAACTCGGCACCCCGTTCGCCCTCCTCGAGGAAGTCGAACGCATCAACGCCCTGCAACTCGATCGGTTCATCGACAAAATCCGCGAATCCCTCTGGGTGCTCAAAGACAAAAAGATCGCAGTCTGGGGCATGACCTTTAAGCCCGATACCGACGATGTCCGCAACTCCGTCGCCATCGATCTCATCAACCGCCTCGTCGCTGACGGCGCTCAAGTCACCGCTTACGATCCGAAGGGCGCCGAAAAAGCCCTCGAATGGAAACTGGTCGATCCCGCGAAAGTGAAAATCGCCGCCACCCCCGCCGAAGCCGTCAACGACGCCGAAGCGCTGCTCATCGCCACGGAATGGAAAGAGTTCGCCAACCAGGACTTCGACGACATCAAAAAACGCATGCACACCCCGCTCGTGTTTGATGGTCGCAACCTTTTCAATCCCGAGACCATGCGCGATTTGGGCTTCACCTACCACGCCGTCGGTCGCCCCAGCCTCAACGCCTAATCCGCAGAGCCCCGATTATTTCCAAAAGCGCCCTCCCTTGCCGGAGGGCGTTTTTGTTTTCCCCAGCGCCCTCCAGCGCCCCCAGCTCTGCCGCCTCCCATCCCGAGGCTTCTCTTCTTTCATCCTTCATCCTTCCCAACCCACCCCAATGCCGATCAACGCCCGTCAAACTTGCATTAACGCATTGCTCGAGTGGGAAAAGGGCCGCTCCTTTTCCGACGAAATCCTCCGCTCCAATCTCGACGCCTCCAAGCTCTCCCCCCTGGACCGCGCCTTCGTCATGGAAACCTTCTTCGGTATCCTGCGCAATCTCAGCCAGCTCGACTTCCTCATCGGCCTCCTGCGCGAGGGCAAGCTCGATGACGCCACCCGCGCCGTGCTGCGCCTGGGACTCTATCAGATTTTTCACATGCGGATTCCCGCCCACGCCGCCGTCAATGAAACGGTCGATCTCGGCGGCCGCGCCCGCACCCTGATCAACGCGATGCTGCGCCGTGCCCTGCGCGAGAAAGCCGCCTTGGAACAAGCCCTGGCCAAAGCCGAGCCCGCCATTGCCACATCGCACCCGGAATTTCTGCTCCAGCGTTGGGAGAAAACATTCGGCGGCGACGCCACGCGCGCTCTTTGCGTGTGGAACAATCAACCATCGGACGTCCATGTCCGCGCCAACGGCCTTAAAATTAGCGTAGAAGAACTGCTGCACACCGTTCCCACGGCTGAACCCTCGCCCGCGCACCCGCGCGCGATCAAAGTCCGCCAGTTACCCTTCGAATGGATCACGCAAGGCCTTTGC
>JAYTYG010000380.1:0-6612 GCA_043742585.1 Spartobacteria bacterium | reverse complement strand
GCTCGCCGGCAGCCGGGTTGAGCACCGAATCAAAGGTTTGCGCCGGTTTGGCCGGCGCCGCCGGCTGGTTCTGCGCCGACACGGTAGAGCTGCTGGTCGGCATAGTGGCTGAACACGAGCTCGCTGCCATGCAGCGCGAACGCACCGCCCCCGTATTCACGGAGTCTGACTTTGGTGCCGGCGCAGCCGCTGGGCCTGGCTTACACGCAGTGCCCGGAGCAGAGCTTGCAGCGTGTTAAAAACCCGATGATTGATGATCAGGTGGTGCTGCGCCCCAATCTGCTCCATGGCTTGCTCAAGGCGCTCGGCGATAACGTCCGCACGGGCGCTAAGACCATCCGGTTGTTTGAAGTCGGTCGCGTCTTTTCCACCCAAGCGCCCGAGGAGTTTTCCCATCTGGCCCTGGTCCTTACCGGCCCGGTCGCTGAGCGGTCCTGGCGGGCGGGTGCCGGCGCGGATGCGGATCTCTATGATTTGAAGGGTTTGCTCGGCGCGGTGCTAGGGGGCGACACGACTTTCGAGCCGCAGGCGAATCCGGCGTTGGCGCTTTCTTTGATCGTGAAAGTGGCGGGTAAAGCCGTGGGCTATGCCGGCCAGCTTTGGCCTGCCGATGTCCGGGCGCTCGACGCGGGGTCGCCGGTGTTCTTTGGCGAGGTCGATCTCGGGGCTCTGGAGAAGGCGGGCAAAGCCACGGGGGCCAAGCGGTATCAGCCGGTGGCTCGGTTTCCGGCGGTGACGCGGGACATAGCGATGTTGGCGGCGTTGGAGTTGACGCATGAGCGCATAGACAGCGTCTTGCGTGCAGCGAACGAGCCGTTGTTGGCTGCTGTGGAGTTGTTTGATTTATTCACCGACCCGAGCGGGGTGAAGCTGCCGGCCGACCGAAAATCACTGGCTTACTCGTTGACATATCGTTCCGGCGAAAAGACACTCACGGCTGAAGAAGTTAACGCGGTCCACGCCCGGCTTAAAGAGCGGCTAGTCAGCCAGTTGCAAGTGGCGTTTCGCGAATAGTTATTTAAACATCATTTTAGGATGCTGAGAGCAGGCAGAGAGTTTCTCCTGCACCAGTGTCCAATCAGATTTGCCCTGTGTTGTTCGACCAATCGACGGAAATCCCGAACCGATATTAACATCAATCCAGGAGGCCGGGGTGGGCGAGTGTATGTCATGCCTTCATTGGAAGACAGAACCCCGTCCCAGGTCACCGCCCGTTAACCTAGTGGGGGAACGGGAACTCCGCCGCGACGGCAATCGCGGGGCAAAATAAGGCGCCTTGGATTCTTCCAAGGCGCCTTTTTATTGCCGAGCTTCAACGCCGGACTTTTGCAACGGCAGCGCAGAAGATGAATGGGCCGGCTCCGGCATGGAATGGGCGGTCCGAATGGGGCCGTGCCCAGTGCGGTCCCTTCTGAATTTTCTGCGCCTCTGCCTCTTGCGTTAAATCCTCCGCATGACACCGATTGCATGACGCCGATTGCATGACGCCGATTGCATGACGCCAATTGCATGACGCCAATTGCATGACGCCAATTGCATTAAGCTTTCGGCGTTAAATTCTAATAAATCTCGGCGTCGTCGGGGAAGCCGGGGTCCGTCCGGATCGAGTCCAGGCGCCGTTTTTCGCCGCGGGCGGAGCCGGGTCCAGTGATGACGTGGCTGAGGGCTTCGACGATGACGGGGAGGGCCAGGAGTGCGCCGACGCCGAGTAACGAGGCCGCTGTGATCTTCTGCGTGGAACGCCCAAGTTTACCGGCCAGCAGCAGGCCGACGGCGCAGCCCACGGCGGTTTGGGTGACAGCTAAAAGGCTGGTCTGGAGTGGGTCGGATTGCTTCATACAAGGCTTATCAATTGTGTGCAATATGGGGGAGCCCGCCAGTAAATGGCAAGGGATGGAAAACGAAATTCTTAGCAAGGCTCAGGCCAGTCAGGACTTCCCATCCGCGCCCGGGCTGTTCTAATGCGGGGCTCTCCCATTAAATCAGTGAACGCCGAGCCGAGACCTCCCTGTTTCAGCGCTCCGTGCGGCGATTTTTCGCGACCCTGGATCCATTTAACCTTTTTTAAAAAATGTCTTCTCCTATTTACGCCCTGATTTTGGCCGGCGGCAGCGGTGAACGCTTTTGGCCGTTGAGTCGGCAAAAGCGCCCAAAACAGTTATTGTCGCTTGTCACCGAAGAAACCTTGATCGAGTCCACGCTGAGTCGGCTCGCGGGGTTGGTGCCGGTGGAGAATATTTTGATTCTCACCAACACGGATCAGGAGGCCGGCCTGCGGGAGTTGCTGCCGGAGTTTCCCGCAGAAAATATCGTTGCCGAACCCGCCAAACGCGATACGGCTGCGGCCATAGCGCTGGCGGTGGGCTGGGTGTCGGCGCGAACGGAGGTGGGGACGATGATTGTGTTGCCGGCGGATCATGTGATTGCAGACACGGCGGGTTTCCAGCAAACGCTGCGTGTGGCCGCCGCTGCCGCCGAGCAGACGGGGGAGTTGGTGACGATTGGCATTCAGCCCACCTGGGCATGTCCAGGGTTTGGTTATATCGAACAGGGCGCGCCCATTTCTCTTGAAGCGGCACCCGCCGGGCCTGAGGTGTTTGGGGTGAAGAGTTTTCGCGAAAAACCCAGCGCCGAGTTAGCCCGGAGTTTCCTGGACCAGGGCAACTTCCGCTGGAATGCCGGCATGTTTATTTGGACGCTGGCGGCGATCACGGGCGCGCTGGAGCGGCATACGCCGGCGCTGGCGACTTTCGTGCGCCAGGTGCGCGAGACTCAGGATCTCCCGGCTTTGCTGCGCGACATCTTTCCCTCGCTCCCGAAGATTTCCATCGATTACGCGCTTTTGGAAAAGGAACCCCGGGTCTGGATGGTGGAGGCGGGGTTTGACTGGGACGATGTGGGGAGCTGGCCAGCCATCGCCAAGTATCTGGAGCAGGGCGTGGACGGCAACCGCACGAATTCTCCCATCGCTGCGCTCGATGCGCCCAATAATATCGTCTACTCGTCGCAAAAAACGCTCGTCGCACTCATGGGGGTGCGCGACTTGATTGTCGTGCAAACTGCGGACGCCCTTTTGATCTGTCATCGTGATGATGCCGAGAAAATCAAACATCTCGTGGCCCAAATCCCCGTGCAACTCCAATGAAGCGCGCTCTGGGAATCGATCACGGGGAGGCGCGAATCGGGGTGGCCATCTCCGATGAGCTCGGCATGTTGGCGCATCCGCTGGAGACGATCCGGGTGAAGGAAGTGCGCGATTCCATCGGCCGCATTGCGCAGATCGTGGAGCGGGATGGGGTGGACACCATTGTCCTAGGGATGCCCCGGAATATGGATGGCACTTACGGGCCGGCTGCGGTGAAGGTCAATGCGTATGCGGACAAGCTTCGCAAACGGATTCCGGGCTGCACGGTGAAGCTTTGGGACGAGCGGATGACTTCGGTGGCCGCCCAGCGTTTGCTCCATGAAAACGGGCGCAACGTGAAGCAGAGCAGGCAGGTGATCGATCAAGTAGCCGCGCATCTCATCCTTCAAGGGTGGTTGGATTCGCAGGCGTTGCTGGGGTGACGGCGCACGGCAAACGCGCCTTTTTCATGGATCCAATTTCAGCCGACCCGGTGCCGCTGCTGCGGCTTAAGATGTTGATTGCCTATGATGGGCGGCCTTTTCGGGGCTGGCAAAGTCAGGCCGGTGGGGATGCCGTGCAGGATCAAGTCGAGGCGGCCTTTGCGAAGCTCTGCGGGCAGCGGCTTGTGGTGCATGGGGCGGGCCGGACCGATGCGGGAGTGCATGCCCTGGGGCAGGTGGCCCATGTGGATGTGCCCGTGGCGCGGTTGCCCTTTGAGCGCTGGCTCAATGCCATCAATGCGCATTTGCCCCCGGAGGTGCGGATTTTGAAAATCACGCGGCCCGGCGCCGATTTTCATTCCCGTTTTAGCGCGCGCGGCAAGGTCTATACCTATCGCATTTGCAATGAGTGGGTGATGCCGCCTTTGGCGTTGGGACGGGCCTGGCATTTCCCGAGTCCGCTGGATGCCGGGATTTTGCGCCAATGCGCGGAGATATTGGAGGGAACGCATGATTTTAAGGCGTTCGCGGCGAACCGGGGGAAGCCGGACGAAAGTACGACGCGCACGATTCATGAAATCAAGGTGCGCGTGAGCGGCTCGCAAATCAGCCTGCGCTTTACGGGAAACGGTTTTCTCTACCGCATGGTGCGGCTGTTGACGGGGTCGATGGTGCGTTGCGCCCAAGGTCGCGCCGACCTGAGTTGGATCGAGATGATGCTGGCCAAAAAGGGCGAGATCAAATGCAGCTTTGCCGCGCCGGCTGAGGGGCTTTATCTGACTCGCGTGCTTTACTGAGCGCGGGCGCGTTTTACCAAGCGCTGGCGCGTGCGAGGAGTCGTCACTTTTTCGTGGGATCCTGCGGGGCGGTAGCGGGGGACGCTTTTTTCGAGCGGATCACTACCGCATACTGCTCGTAAGTGACGTTGGCGCCGGCCAGTTCGCCCAGGTATCGCAGCACCTCAGTCAGCGGGACTTGGCCCAGGCTGATGGTGACCGGAGTCATTTTTATCGAGTCGTCCGGCAACACAAAACTCACCGGGGCGATGTTTGGCGCGGCTTTGGCGGCTTGCTGTTTTAAATACTCCAGCGCGGTGCCCAAGGTGGCCTCGCGAAATTCCACCTTGGGGATAATCACGGATCCAAGTTCCTTTTCCCTCTTGGCCCGGTTGGTGGCGTCGGCACCGATGCCGCTGGCTTTGATCCGGCGGATGTAACTCACCGCCTGCGCATTGTGCGGGTCGAGTCGGTAGACCATCTCGAAATGCTTCTGCGCGCTTTCTAGGTCGCCCTTGTTAAAAGCAGCTTGGCCTTGGGTGAAGATCTCGGCGGCGGTTTCGCCGTGGGCGCTGGAGAGCAGGCTGAGCGCGAGGCATGAACACAGAAGGAGTCCGGGGAGGATTTTCATGCATTCAACCTTGCACTTGAATCGGACAAAGAGCACGGCCGGAAAATTGGCGGCTTTCCTGCCATCGGCAGTCGGCTCCACGCAGAGGGTTTAACGCAGCGGGTTTAACGCAGAGATGCGCAGAGGGCCGGGGGGCCGGGGGGCGCATTACGCGGGCACTGAGTCATGGGCGCCAGTCGCCGCGTTTTACTCCATTGATACGGCGGGCTGCCTCTAGCTGTGGGCCTGCTGTCGGCGGGTGGCTGCTGCGGCTAGGACGCGCAGGCCGCAATCCAGAATGACCGGAAGCAAGAGCATGAGCACAGGCCAAGCCGGGCCGAAGTAACGGGTATGCAGGACGCCAACCAGAAAGACGCCGAAAAGATAGATCGCCATCGCCACGGTCCAGACCCCGAGGGTTCGGCGATACGGGCCAAACATGGCGACCAATGCGCTGGCCAGAATCCACCAGCCCAGCGTGGTGGGCCGGTCGTTTGTAATACCGCCGTTTTTGGTTTTGCCTTCGTCCACGAGCGCCCCGGCGGCTTGATACCGCTTTACATAGTTTTGCAGCCAGATCGCCGCGCGCGAGTCCGGGTTGGGCCCGATGCGCTGTTTGAAATATTCGTAGGGCGGATATGGGGCGTGGCGCGGGATACCGAAGGCCAGCTTCATCATGTCCTCGGTGTTGCGCTTCTGTTCGAAAGAATGCTCAAAACGATTGCTGAAATAGGTGGCTTCGAAGCGGTCGTCTTTGAATTTACTAGGATTCGCCGAACCGATTAGTCGCTGTATGCTGATATAGGCAAAGAGCTGGGGCTGGGCTTTGATGGCTTCGAGCGCCAGATCCTTGTAGACTTTGGAGAGCTGGTCCTCGTGTTTGCCGAGTTCCTGCCAAAGCGGGCGCGCGGTTTGATCCCTCGGGGTGCGCAGGAATATAAACGCTTCGCCGTCTTCGGTCGCGTAGGTGTCGATGTTCTTGCGCGCGGCCTCGACCATGTCCCTGATCTCGGCCTTGTATTCGGCATGCAATGGGGTGTCGAGTTGGGTGAGGGGAAATGTGGAGGTGTAAAGCAACCAGACGGCCTGATTGTCGTCGCCCATCTTGAATGTGAGGAGAATGAGGAGCACCCCGGCTATCACCGCGCGCCGGGTCAGCAGCCGCCAAGCGCCAAAGATGGCCAACCCCACAAAGATGCCGGGGAGTAGGAAACGGCCCGAGGGCTTGGTCAACATTAGGATCGCCAGTGGTACAAAGAAGCACCACCAGAGGCGCTGCGCCCGGGTCCGGTCTTTTTCGGAGATCCAAGCGACCCAGCCTGCGAACGCCCAGACTACGGAGTTGAAGAACACTGATTCTGCGAGGAGTTCGTGTTCGTACCAAAGGAGGATGGGCATCCCGGCGAAGAGCACGGTGAGTGGGATGATCCAGAGCTTCCAGGCAAAGAAGACTTTGCGAATAATGTAAGCCAGCGGGAGGAGGGTGGCGAGGCCCAGGGTCGCCTGGATCCAGGCCAGCCAACGCAATGGCGCCCCGGGCAGGAGGGAAACCGGCACTAGGAAAATCGGGTAAAGAAAGCGGCGTTTTTCTACGAGGCTGAAGTAGAATTTATTGAGGACGCCGCTGGCGAAGCCGAAGTAAGACCGCGAGTCGCTGCC
>JAYTYG010000379.1:0-4625 GCA_043742585.1 Spartobacteria bacterium | reverse complement strand
CGGCCCAGATCCCCGGTCTTAAACCAGCCCTCGCGCAGCACCTCCGCCGTGCGCTCCGGATCGTTCAGATAACCGCCGAATATATTCGGCCCCCGCAGCCACAGCATCCCGGAGTCGTGCAATGAAAGCGGCGCATCCGTATCGGGATCGCGAATCTGCGCGGCCATGCCTGGCGCCAGCTTGCCCACCGAGCCCCTGCGACTGGACGGCTGCACGGTGAAGCCCGGATCGTCGAAGCCGCTGGGCGCGCTCGGTTCGGGCAAATTCACGCTGACCACAGGCGACGTTTCCGTCAGGCCGTACCCCTGGAGAACCTCCTTGCCGAAACGTTTTTGGAAAGCTTCGGAGAGTTCATTCGGCAGCCGTTCAGCGCCGGTCACAATGAGCTGGAGGGACGCGAGCTGCGCCGGATCGACCTTGCGCAAATAGCCCCGCAGGAAAGTCGGGGTCGAACAAAACAAAGTGATCTTGTAGCGGGCGATTAGGTCAGCGTTTTTAACAAGCTCCAGCGGGTTAGGATACGTTATGGAACGCACGCCCTCGATAAGCGGATACCAAAGCGTGACAGTGCAGCCGAAGCTGTGAAAAAACGGGAGACAGGCCAGCAGCGAATCGCTCCGGCTGAGATTGAGCATCAAGGCAAACTGGGAGACGTTTCCAAGCAGATTTCGATGCGTGAGAATCACGCCCTTGGGTTCCCCGGAACTGCCGCTGGTAAAGAGCACCACGGCCTCCTCCCGATCCCCCACGCGCGGCACCCCCAGCACCCGCGCCAACGGCCAGGCCGGCACCAGCGCCACCACGGCGCGCCAGCCCTGGATCGACGGCTTGAGCTGGGGCATGAGTTCTTCGAGGTAGAGGCAATGGGCCGGCCACGGGAAATCGCCGAGCCGCCTGGCCACGAGCTTGGCGGTGATGCAATGCTGGACCTCGCCGATGCGGATCGCCGCCTCGATGGCAGAGCGACCGGCGGTGAAATTGAGATTCACCGGGACTTTACCGGCGAGGACCACTGCTAAATTGGCGATCACGGCGGCCTTGCCTGCCGGCAAAACAATGGCCACACGATGATGCGGACACTCCTCGATAATGTGCCGGCTCAACGCGATGGCCGCCGCCAGCAAACTGCCCCGCGACAACTCGCTGTGATCCATCCCGTCAATCAGCGCGGTATCAAACTGCCGCTTCCGGAGCCCGCGAATACAGGCTTCCCCCAGATGCCCGCGCAAGCTCGCGCGATGCGCAAAGCAGAATTCGCCCAACTCCAAAAACCGTTGTCGCACCGACGCGATATCGGCCTGGGCCGCCGGGATCGGCGCCCCGAAAGCCACGGTGACCGGATAGGGAAGGCGCCTTGGCCATTTGAAGAAATATTTCCCGCCTTCGAACGAAAAGATCGAGCCCCAGAGTTGATCCAGCCACACGGGCACCACGGAACAGTTGGCGCTGCGGGCAATAAGTTCGTAGCCGCGCTTGAGCCGCAGGAGAATGCCGGAACGGGACAGCTCGCCCTCCGGGAAAATGCAAACCACCTCCCCGCGCTCGATCAACTCCACGGCGAGGCGCACTGCGTCCTTGGCGCGTTTGGGGGCGATCGGAATCGCCTGCACCGCGCGAAAGAACGGGTTCAGGAGCGGGCGCCGATAGATTTCCTCAAACACCACGAACCGGATGGGCCTGGGACAGGCAAGCTGCAGCACAATGGCGTCGACCCATGTCAAATGGTTGGGCAACAGCAGAAAGCCCTTCTTTTCCAACCCCTCCGCCCCATGCACCCGGACCCGGTAAATCAACCGGGCCAGAAAAGCCGTCGTATGCCGAAGCAACCATTCGCGCAAAGAAGTTTTTGAAGGGGAATCCACGCCGCGCACATTAGGCGGAAGCCCCGGATGCGAAATCCGAAAAAGAGGAAACTCATTTTTGGGGGGCAGTCGGCCGCAATGAATAGACAAAACCGCGCGCCATCCAAACGCGCGTCATCCTGAGCGCGCGCCCTCCAAACGCGCGTCATCCTGAGCGCGCTTCATCCTGAGCGCAGCGCACGAGTTCCACGAGTGTGCGCAGTCGAAGGACCCCGTGGAACTTCAGGTTAGCGGCAGCCCCCGCGCCGAACAAAAGGCAATAAACTCGGTGGGGCAGCCGTCAGCTGCAGGCGGGGTCTTTCGACTCCGGCCTCGCGGGGCTCGCCATCCGCTCAAAATGACTGTGCTTTTTTCCTCCACTCAAATACGGCACGCCACCCCGCGCAGCGCTCACCCCGCGCAGCGCTCACCCCTCGCCCCGCCACGCCCCTGCGCTCCGCTTTCCATAAAGGCGCAAGCTTGAATGGCAGCCCATCGGCCTCTACGTTCCCGCCGTGTCCGAAAACCTTACTCCCATGATGCAACAGTATCAGGGCATCCGACGGAGTCTCCCGCCAGATACCCTGCTATTGTTTCGACTGGGCGATTTTTACGAGATGTTCTTCGAGGACGCCCAAGTGGCCTCCAGCATCCTCAACGTCGCGCTCACCAAACGCAACTTGGTCCCCATGTGCGGGATCCCGCACCATGCCCTCGAAGGCTATCTGCGCCGCCTCATCAAAGCAGGCCGGCGCGTGGCCATCTGCGATCAAGTCGGCGAGCCCCAAAAAGGACAGATCGTGCAGCGGGAAGTCACGCAAATCATCAGCCCCGGCACCATCGGCGACGTGCAAATGCTCGACGCCAAGCGCAACAACTTCCTGGCCGGCATTTTCAGTTCACCCAAAGGCGGGTTCGGATTCGCCTTCGTGGACCTGAGCACCGGTGACTTCAGGCTCACGGAATTGGCCGATGAAAAAGAACTCGCAGACGAACTCGCCCGGGTCCAGCCCGCCGAAGTTCTCGTCAGCGAAGAACAACGCGAGCTCTTCTCCTCGCTCCGCGGTTTGGTCGTCCGGGACGGCTACGCGTTCCTGCTCGACCAAGCCTATTTCACCCTGCGCGAACACTTCAAAGTCCAGTCGCTCGACGGCTTCGGCTGCGAAGACATGCCCCTGGCCATCGGCGCCGCCGGCGCCATTCTGCACTATTTAAAAAACGAACTTCGCCGCTCCCTCGGCCACATCTCGAGGCTCACCTGTTACCGCAACTCGGCGTTCATGGTCGTCGACGCCGTCACACAGTCCAATCTCGAACTCGTCGAGTCCCGGGGCGGCGGCCGCGACACCTCGTTGCTCGGCGCCCTGGACCGCACGGTCACCCCCATGGGCGCCAGGAAACTGCGCGACTGGATCCTGCATCCGCTCTGCGAGCTTGCGCCCCTCAACGCCCGCCAGCAGCTCATCGGCGAGCTCCTGGCCGAACCCTTTCTCCTGGGCAAATTGCGCGACACCCTCAAGTCCATCCGCGACATGGAGCGCACCGTCGGCCGCCTCACCCAGAGCGGCGGCAACGCCCGCGACCTCCTGGTCCTCCGCTCCAGCCTCGAACAAATCCCCTCCCTCAAATCCGACCTCGACGCCCTTTTAAAAGGCGCCCGCTTCCCGCCCCTCAGCGACCCGACCCCGAACGCCGGCCAGCTCTGCCAGAGCGTCCACGACGAGCTCCAGGATCTGCCCGCTCTCGTCTCCCTCCTCGGCAGCGCCATCGTCGATGAACCACCCGCTCTCACCCGCGACGGCGGCATGTTTCGCGATGGCTACTTCGCCCCCCTCGACGAATTGCGGCACGCCGCCCGCGAAGGCAAAGATTGGATCGCCGAGCTCCAACAACGCGAGATGGAAACCACCGGCATCAAATCGCTCAAAGTCCGGTTCACCTCCGTGTTCGGCTACTTCATCGAAGTCACGAAATCCAACCTGCACCTGGTGCCGACGACGTGGCATCGCAAACAAACGGTCGCCACTGGCGAACGCTTCATCACTGCCGAGCTCAAGGAGGTCGAAGGCAAAATCCTCGGCGCCGATGAACGCGCCAAGGCCCTCGAAATGGAACTCTTCGCCCAGCTCCGCGAAGAAATCCTCAAAGAACTCGCGGCCTTGCAACAGACCGCCTCGGCCATCGCCACGCTCGATGTCATGGCGGCCCTTGCCGAGACCGCGCGGCTTTTTGGCTATTGCCGACCGGAGCTCACCGACGAGCTTCGGATCCGCATCGTCGACGGCCGGCACCCGGTGCTCGACCAATGTTTGGTGGAGGAAAAGTTCGTCCCGAACGACGTCGACCTCGACGGCGAGCGCAACCGTCTGCTCATTCTCACCGGCCCGAACATGGCCGGCAAATCCACCTACATTCGACAGGTCGCATTGCTGGTGCTTCTGGCGCAAATGGGCTCCTGGTTACCGGCGGCCTCGGCCGAGATCGGGCTGGCCGACCGCATATTCACGCGGGTCGGCGCCAACGACGATCTGTCCAAGGGCCAATCCACATTCATGGTGGAGATGAATGAGACGGCGAATATCACCAACAACGCCACCGCCCGAAGCCTGATCATTTTGGACGAAATCGGCCGGGGCACCTCGACCTTTGACGGGCTGTCGATTGCGTGGAGCGTCGCGGAATTTCTGCACGATCAAATCAAGGCGCGGACCCTTTTCGCCACGCATTATCACGAGCTTGTGGAACTCGAAATGACCCGCTCCGGCGTGCGCAATTACAACGTGG
>JAYTYG010000378.1:0-4137 GCA_043742585.1 Spartobacteria bacterium | reverse complement strand
GCGAAGTGGCCCGGTTGCCCGATCCGGTCGCTGAGATCATCAAGGATTGGACCCGGCCCAACGGGTTGCGGATCACCAAGGTGCGGGTGCCGATCGGGGTGGTGGGGATTATTTATGAGTCGCGGCCGAATGTGACGAGTGATGCGGCCGTGCTTTGCACCAAGACGGGGAACGCGACGATTTTGCGGGGCGGCTCGGAGTCGATTCACTCGAATGTGGCCATTGCGGCGGCGCTCAGCAGCGGGGCGGTCCGGGCGGGGTTGCCTGGGGACAGCGTGCTGTTGATTCCGACGACGGACCGGGAAGCTGTGAAGCTTCTCTGTGCAATGGATCAGTATCTTGACGTGATCGTGCCGCGCGGAGGCAAGGGCCTCATTGAGGCCGTGGTCAGTCACGCCCGGATGCCGGTGATCAAGCATTACGACGGTATTTGCAGTATTTATGTCGATGCGGACGCGGATTTACAGATGGCCGAGCAAATCGTGCTCAATGCCAAATGTCAGCGGCCCGGAGTCTGTAACGCGATTGAGACCGTGCTCGTGCATGAAGCGGTGGCGGAGAAGTTTTTCGCGTCGACGGGCCAGGCGCTGCTGGAGCGCAATGTGGAGATTCGCGGGGATGCGCGGGTCTGCGCGTGGATGGGAGGAAAGGCGCGACTGGCGAGCGAGGCGGATTTTCGCACGGAGTTTTTGGACCTGATAATTGCGGCGAAGGTGGTGGATTCCGCCGCGGAGGCGATAGCGCATATCGAGGAGCATGGCTCGCATCACAGCGATGGGATCGTCACGGCCAACGAGGAATCGGCGGAGACGTTTCTCCAGCAAATTGACAGCGCCACGGTGTATTGGAATGCGTCGACTCGATTTACTGATGGCGGCGAGTTCGGGTTCGGCGCGGAGATAGGGATCAGCACGGACAAACTCCACGCCCGGGGGCCGATGGCTCTGGAGGAGTTGACGACCTACAAGTATCTGCTCCGCGGTCAGGGCCAGATCCGGAGTTGAATCGGTTGCGGTTTGGCTTTTCGCAGGCGAATGGACTGCGCCTTGCTGGTGCTTCCCGGGAATTTCCTGGGACGCCAGTTGCTCAGGTTCCCCCTAGTTCGCTTCCGCCCAGCTCCCCCCAGCCCCCCAGCCTATGTCCTTGCCTCCTTCATTGCGGCAGCCGATGGCTGTCGGGCCAGTCGCGCAGCGCGCCCTGGTTTTTGAATACATCGCGGATGCGGTTTTATTTATATCCGTTGACGGCCTGATATCGGATTGCAATCCCGGCGCGGAGCAAATGTTCGGGTTTAAGCGCGAGGAACTCATCGGGGCGACGCTGGCGCTGGTTTTCGGGCCGCAGGAGGCGACGGATTTTAGCGCCGGGATGCGCTCTGGCACCGGGGACAATGGCCGCTGGCAGGGGCGTTTGAGTTTCGTCAATAGAACCGGGGCGCCGGGCCGGACGGAGACGTTGTCGGTGCCGTTGGAGGATGGGGGCGGGTATCTGACGATCCATCGCGAGGTGACGGAGGCCGAACAAATTGAGTCTAAGCTTGAGGATGAAAGACTGCTGTTGCGGTCGTTGATCGATGCGGTGCAGATCCCATTTTCTGCAAAGATCGCGAAGGGCGGTTCCTGCTGCACAATAAAGCGGACCAGGCCATGATGGGGACGAGCAACGACGAGTCGTTGGGGAAAACGGTTTTCGATTATCCCGATTTGGCGGAGCATGCGGCGCGTTATTTTGCCGATGACATGAGCGTGGTGGAGAGCGGGCTGCCGGTGATCGATCGCGAAGAGCCGTTCCTGCGCGCGGATAACTATCGGGGCTGGTTTTTGACTTCCAAATATCCGTTGCGCAATAAGTTGGGGGAAATCATCGGGCTGGTGGGAATCGCGCGGGATATCACCGAGCGCAAAGCGGTGGATCAAAAGCTGGATGAGGATCAGCGTCTTTTGCGCACGCTCATTGACGCTATTTCGGACCTGATTTTTTTCAAGGATCTGGAGGGGCGCCATCTTGTGGTAAACGCCGCAGACAAAGAGCTCTTCGGCGTGGGTGGTGTGGGTGGCGATGAGGGGCTGGGGAAAACGGTTTTCGAATTACCGATCCCGCCGGAGATTGCTGCGTCGTATGCGGCGGACGATCGGCTGGTGCTCGATACGGGGGCGCCTTTGATCAATCGTGAGGAGCGCTACGAGACGATGGATGGTCGCAAGGGCTGGTTCCTGACCTCCAAGTTTCCCCTGCGCAATGCGGCGGGCGAAATCTATGGACTGGTGGGCGTGTCCCGCGATGTCACGGAATTCCGGGCGACCAGAGAAGAGCTTCTGCGCGCCCGGCAGCGCCTGGATGAGCACTTGGATAACTCGCCCATGGCCGTGACTGAATGGGATCCGGAGATTCGCCTGGTGCGCTGGACCGGGCGCGCGGAGGGGCTGTTTGGGTGGAGCGCGGAGGAGGTGGTGGGTAAGCATTACAGCGAGTGGCCAATGACTCATCCCGCCGATCTGAGCCGGGTCACTGAATCCATCAATCGCCTTCTCGACGGGCGGGATGCGCATAATGTTTCAGTGAATCGGAATCTGACCCGGGACGGGGCGGTGATTTATTGCATGTGGCATAACTCGGCGCTGCGCGATGCCGAGGGGCGCCTGGTCTCAATCCTTTCGCTCACGCAGGATGTTTCCGAGCAGACGTTGGCGGAGCAAACGATCTTGGAAAACGAAAGGCTCTACCACGCGATCATTGAGACGACGAATACCGGCTACGTCCTGAGCGATGAGAACGGTTGTTTACTCGACGCTAATAACGAGTTCCTGCGCATGCTCGGTTACCCCTGTCTCGCTCAGGGATTGGGCCGGCCGTTTACCGAGTGGATCGCCCCGTATGCGCTGGAGCGGGCGAAGCTGGAATTTGAAAGGCTTCTGCGCGACGGCGCTTCGCTCAATTTCGAAACCGATTTTGTGGCCCTGGACGGAACGATCGTGCCGGTCGAGGCCAACGCCCGCGTCCGGCACAGTCCGGGCGGTGTGCAGGTCATCGCCTTTTTTCGCAATATTAGTGCGCGGCGGCGGGCGGAGTCTGAGCGGCAGGCGTTTGAGCGGAAACTCCTCGAAACCCAGAAGCTGGAGAGCCTCGGGATTTTGGCAGGGGGCATTGCGCACGACTTCAATAATCTGCTGACCGGGGTTCTGGGCAATGCGAGCCTGGCCCGGCTGGATGCCGGTGAGGATTCGCCGCTGCAACCGTATCTGGAGCAGATCGAAGTGGCGGCGGTTCGCGCGGCGGATCTTTGTCGGCAGATGCTGGCGTACTCGGGTAAAGGCAGTTTTATTGTCCAGCGCCTGGATCTGAATGAGGTGGTGGAGGAAACGGCCAAGCTGCTTAAGATTTCAATCAGTAAAAAGGCTGTGGTCTGTTACGAGCTCGCCTCGGGGTTGCCGCCGGTGGTGGGGGATATCACTCAGATCCGGCAGGTGATTATGAATCTGGTGCTCAATGCCGCCGAGGCTGTGGGCGAACGCAGCGGTCATATCTGGGTCACCACGAGCCTGCTCCAGACCTCGCTCAAATTGCCCGACAACGCCCAATTCCCAGGCGCCCTCGGCGCCGGCGCTTACATCTGTTTCGAGGTCCGGGACGATGGGGCTGGAATGACCCCGGACGTTCAGGCCCGCATTTTCGATCCTTTCTTTACCACGAAATTCGCCGGCCGTGGCTTGGGCTTGGCGGCGGTGCAGGGCATCGTGCGCGGTCATAAAGGGCAGCTCCTGGTTCAAAGCGAGCCCGGGAAAGGCACGCGGTTTCGGGTTTATCTGCCATGTGCCGTGGGGGTGGCCGAGGCGCCGCCAGTGGAGGTGCCTGCGAGCGCGACTTGGCGTGGCTGCGGGAATGTGCTGGTCATAGACGATGAATCCACGGTGCGCGTCACCACTTCGCACATGCTGGAGGCGCTGGGTTTTAGCGTGCGCGTCGCGGCCGACGGGCGCGAGGGCATTAAGCGGTTCAACGAGGCCGACGGGGCTCTGGCTCTGGTCATGCTCGATCTCACGATGCCGCAGGTGGACGGCGATGTGGTGCTCCGTGAAATCCGGAGCGCCGACCCGGACGCCCGGGTCCTGCTGATGAGCGGCTTTGATGAGGCGGAGG
>JAYTYG010000377.1:0-2796 GCA_043742585.1 Spartobacteria bacterium | reverse complement strand
TTGCAATCATGAAACTTGCACTGGGCGGCGAGAGCTTCGATATCGGTGAACCGCTCTCTTAGCGTGGTTTCATCAGTCCACATGTGGACCTCGCGGATCCCGGGATTATCTATAAGGATGCCGCCGCCATCGACCACGATGAGTTCGCGGGCAGTCGTGCTGTGGCGACCTTTCCCGGTGACTTCGCTGACTTCATCGGTCCACTGAAAGTCTTCTCCCAGGAGTTGATTGATGACCGAAGATTTGCCGACTCCGCTGGAGCCCACCAGAGTTAGCGATATACCGGGCTTAAGATACTGTCGCAGGACCTTGGTATTATTGCCCTTCTCGACGCTGGTGATATGCACGTCGGCCTCGGGATTGAGAGCGCGGATAGCCTCGGCGGCCTCCTTGTTTTGCTTCGAACTGAAGAGATCGGATTTATTCACCAACACCACCGCCTTCGACCGGCTGCGGCCGATGATGGTAAAGTAACGTTCCATCCTGCGCAGGCTGAAGTCCGGGCCGGCATCCGTCACCACCACCACCACGCTCACGTTGGCGGCGATGACCTGCTCTTCGGTGCTCTTGCCTGGCATCTTGCGGGAGAGACACGTCTGCCGCGCCAGGCGCGCCCGGATCACGTTGGGCGCATCCGCGCTGCCCACCTCGAGCGCTACCCAATCGCCCACAGCAGGCAGCTCCGCATCAGTCTCGGCGTCGTGATAAACCTTGCCGCTCATGACCACTTCCAACTCCCTGCCGTCGGCCAGGAGCGCGCCGTAGGTGATCTTGTTATCTCGAATTAAGCGGGCGGGCTCCCAACCTTCCTGATAAAAAGGAGCGAATTCGTTTCCGAAAGTCGCGTTCCAGCCGAGATCTTCAAGTGTCATTGGCGCAAGCATACGCGCTGGGACCAAGGCCGAAAGAAGTTTCACGACCGCCCGCACGTCAGACAGAAAGCGGCGGCCCGCCGCAGCCACCATCCGCTATGCGGCGGGCAACGCCTTGCCGATAAAATCCAACAGCGGCTGACGGCCGGTCCGCGCCTCCGCAGAAGTCGTGAACACCTGGGGCGGAACCGGGCACCAGAGCGCGATTTTTTCCTGAAAGAGCGCGATGTTTTTCTGCACCTCTTTGGCCTTGGGTTTGTCCGTTTTTGTAAACACCAAAACCATCGGCACCTGGGCGCTGGTCAGCCACTGGACAAATTCCAAGTCGATCAACTGTGGCGTGAGCCGCGAGTCGATCAGCACAAACACCCACGCTAAATTTGTGCGCTTGCTCAGGTAACCCTCAATCATCGCTTCAAACGTCGCCCGCTCGCCCTTCAGCGTCTTCGCATAGCCGTATCCCGGCAAATCCACGAGACTCCAGGCGTTGTTGATCGTGAAGAAATTGATCAACTGCGTATGGCCCGGCGTCGCCGATACTTTGGCCAGGCCATTCTTGCCCGCGAGCATGTTCAGCAATGTGGACTTCCCCACATTCGATCTGCCGATGAACGCAAATTCGGGCAAGTCCGAGTCGGGACAGGACTCCAGGTTGGGCGAACTAATCTGGAAAGTAGCGGATCGTATAATCATGTTTTCGCCGGAGCCGCGAGCGCGCAACCTACTTGCTGCGCCCGGCTGTGTCCACACGACAAGACTCGATTTTTTTTCCAGGAGCCGCATCCGCCCTGCTCCCGGAGAGCGCAGCTATCTTGCGGGCAGTTAGCGGACCACCCTAACCGTGAGCGCCAGCTCATGGGCCTCGGCGTTTTCGCTCCACATTTTCAGCAGCAGCTTAAAGCTCGACGTCCCGCGGGGCGCAGTGGCTTTGAGCACGCAGTGGGAGATATGTTTAGTCAGCGAATACGGATTCACATTCTTGAATCCCACACAGCGCAACTCCTCGGGGCTGGTGGAAAAATTCACATGATCCACGCAGCGCAACTCGATGGCCGGGTCCGACAGGCAATATAACTCCACGGAATGCGCCGAGACGCTCCCGACATTCTTGAATGCGAGATGGATGTCATAAGTGCCCGATGGATTATCCGTCACCTCCAGCCCGGTCTTAGCCAGTGTTTCCTCATTAAACACCGGGGCTTTCTCTTCGCTAAACGTCTCGCTCAACGCGAATCGGAAGTCGGCATCCAGCGACGTTGGACGATCATCGTCGCCGATCCTTCTGCCTGTATCTATAGGATCATAAGGTTTCTCGGGTTCGACAGGCTTGGGCTTAGGAGCTGGGGCCGCGATCGGTGCCGCCTTGGGTGCCGAGTCCACCTGCCGCACCCGCTCTTCTTCAAGTTCTGCGGATTGCCTTTCCCTAAAAGCCAGCACCGCGATCACCAGCAGGAAAAGTGTAAATACTGCAAACGCCGATTCTATATAACCCTTGAGCGAGTTATCAGCTTTCGATTCGGAAAATAAAGAGGAGCTAAAGATCGGCAGAGCCGCATAAGCGCCCCAGTAACAAAGTGTGGCGATAATTAGTGAACAAATAATCCTCATTGGCAGGTGGGTTCATACAATAAACATTCATCAATTCAATGTTATTGGCTCCGGCAATCTGCCCTGCGGCCAAGGCGTGCGCATCTAATTTCGCTGTAATTGCAGGTCCTCATATATCCCAACGGGATTACGTCCTCCAGCCCAGGGCTGGCCCGCTGCGGGCCTACCCTGGGAACTAAACCAGAGCGGATCGAACCGCAACGCGGTTCCGCCAAAGGCCGATCCCGGGCGCAACCCACGTTGGGGTTGGATTCTCTTTTTCGCCGGTTCCCAGGGTAGCTCGTTCCTCGCAACCCTGGGCTGTAGGGCGTAACGC
>JAYTYG010000376.1:0-2854 GCA_043742585.1 Spartobacteria bacterium | reverse complement strand
AAGTCAGCGATCCTGCGGGTTTTGTCCCTGATCGGACACACGATGTAACGGTGCGAGATATCGCGATTCACCACGTGCAGCTTGTCGATTCTCAGGCTGTGCGCCTGGGGCGACATGTAGTCGGTGATGAGCTTCCGCACTTCGCCCGGAATGGTGGCGGAGAAAAGCCACGTGGCCCGGCGCGACTCGGTTTGCGCGCAGATCTCGGCGACCTCCTTGCGGAAGCCGAGGTTGAGCATTTCGTCGGCTTCGTCGAGCACGAGCAATTTGACGGAGTCCAGGGACAACGCTTTCCGGTTGAGTAAATCGATCAGGCGGCCAGGGGTGACCACGATGGCATGGGTGGGCCGCTGCAAGGCCGCTTCCTGGCGATCGACCTTGTCGCCGCCGGTGAGCACTTCGACAAAGATCTTTTTGGCGCAGTGCTTTGTGAATCGGAAGAGTTGTTTCCCGATCTGCTTCGCCAGTTCCCGCGTGGGCGCGACCACCACCGCCTGGATGTTCCGATTCTCCGGATCGATCTGCATCAGCAGTGGAATCCCGAAGGCCGCAGTTTTACCGGTGCCGGTCTGGGCCTGGGCGATGAAATCCCCGCCATCGGTGAGCAGGAAAGGGAGCGACTGCTCTTGGATGGGGGTGGGTGTTTTGATCCCCAGTTCTTCCATGCCCAGGATCAAATCGTCGCGGACACCCAATGCTTTAAAAGTTTTCAACGTAGTATGGTTTTCGTAACGGGCTCAGAGTTCGAGCCGCGGCGACAGGCGGTCTTGGCCCCGTGGCCGCTTGGCGTGTGGTCGGCGCGGAGCGGGAAGCTAGACGCCGAAGGCCCGTGGGCAAAGCGCTTTCTCGCAGGCAGCTTTGTTCAGGAATTATGAAGGATGAAGGATGAACGAAGAGAAGAGGGCGCCACGACACCCGCGTTCTCTGAATCTTCATAATTCCTCATTCATCCTTCATAATTCCTTACAACTGTCGCCTCAGTTGACGTAGGACGCTTCGTTTGAAAGCAGCAGCGTCTGGGCGTACGTTTCCCAAGGCGAAAGCGGTTTGCGCTCCACCATCTCGCCCGTGTTCTGGATCGCTTTGGTGGCGTTCTCCCGGTTCCCCTTGGTTTTATTGGCCAGCTTGGCTTTCTGGCGGTTTGCCAACTGTTTGGCCCCGGGGGTTTGCGCCAGTTGCTCGAGGCTGGTCTGTGCGGTGACTTCTTTGCCGACAAAGTCGAGGGCCATTTGGGTTTCGACGGGCTTCGGCACGCGTTGGAAGATGATCCTGTATATGGCCGCCACTCGGGCTGTGTTGTCGTGCGCGGCCACGACTTCGGGCCGGCTCAGGACATGGCGGGCGACATCGATGGACATGGCGCTGTTCATTAGAAAAAGGGCCTGCTGCGGGACGATCGTGGACGGGCGCTTGGAGTTCGGCATGTCCGGGTCGCTGAAGTCAAAGTTCGACATGATATCGGGCAGGTTCCCGCGATCGATATACCCGTAAACACTGCGCCGGTAGCTGTATGGTTCGTCGGTGAGATTGATCGGTTTGCCGCCCACCGTGGGATCGAGGACCCCGGCGAAAACCAGCAGCGAATCGCGCGTGGCCTCAAAGTCGAGTCGGCGGATGTTGGCGCGCCAGAGCAGCCTGTTATTGGGGTCGACGACTTCGTATTGGGGGGTGGTGCGGCTGCTCTGCTGGTAGACGCGAGAGAGCATGATGGCTTTGTGGAGCTTTTTGAGGGACCAGCCGGCTTCCATGAAGTAGTTCGACAGATAGTCGAGCAGTTCCGGGTGGCTGGGCGGTTCGCTTTGCGTCCCCAGATCGTCGGGGGTGCTCACAAAACCTTCCCCAAAATGGTGCATCCACACCCGGTTCACCAGCACCCGGGCCGTCAACGGGTTGGTCTTGCTCGCTATGGCCTGCGCTAATTCGAGCCGCCCGCTCCCGTTCTTGAACGGCTCCGCTTTGCCGTCCGAGAGGATCTCCAAAAATCGGCGCGGCACCACTGCGCCGCGGGTTTCGGCCTGGCCGCGCAGGAAGACGGAGGAATCCTTGGGCTGGGCGGCGTCGGCCACCAGCATGGCGCGGGCGGGGGCGCCGGGATGGGTGAGTTCGAGCTCGTTAATTTTTGCGAATTGGAGGGGGTTTTTACGGCTGATCTTCTGGGGAAGTTTCTGCACGACCTCGCGCAGGCTCGCGGTGCTGAGTTTGGAGGCCGGTAAAATCTCCAGCGGCGCTTGTAGGAGCTGGACGAGGTTGGGCTCAAAGCCCGTGACCGCTTGACTCAGCGCTTTGGCGCTGGCCGCCATGTAGGCTTTGCGCTGGGGCTCAAGCTGCGTGAAAAGCCGGGTGTAAATATCCGCAACCTCCTGCATCGTAGCCGGTTGCAGATCTTTGAAGGCCGCCGCCACAATCGGGTTGATGCGTCGGCGTTTGTCCGCGTTGGCCACTATCTTGGCCGCGACCTCACCCGATTTCTCGGCAAACTCGGTCTCGCTCAATGCTGCATACATGTGGAACGGCTCGATCACCGGGTCGTCGCCGCGCTTGCCTCGCAGGAACAGGGGGATGAGATCGCGATCGAGGCTCGCGCCGTCGATGACAGCGTTGCGGGCGTCGACATCTTCGGGGTTCGTGTTCTTCTTGTTCCCCAGTCGCGCCGCCATCAGGTAAGCACCGAACTTGGTGTGGAAATCGCCCAGGGCGCTTTCCATAAACTGATAGTAGCTGTCGCGATTTTCCTTTTCGAGGGCGGTCAGCTTTAGTTGGAAATCAGCGAGCTGCTCGGGGCTCGGCGCGTTGATCAATGGCTTTTCCGTCGGCTCAACCGTGGAGGCGAAGATGCCGTGGAGCGCGTAGTAAT
>JAYTYG010000375.1:0-3614 GCA_043742585.1 Spartobacteria bacterium | reverse complement strand
GCGCGTGTTACCAATACCCTGAAAAAGTGCACGGACGAGCATTTGTTTTCCCTTTACGGCGGGGTAGCCGATTACTTTGACAAAACAAGCAACAGGCAGGAGTAACCGAGGACCACGATCAGCCTGTCAAACCACTGCCGCTGGACATCGATAGAAATCCCTGGAGCCCCAACTCCTGCAACGCGTTGATACTGTGCCGGATGCCGTCGCCGGACATCTTCGAGAATGCTTCATCGATCGGGACCAGACAGATGGACGGGCCTGCGCTGCGTTCCCCAATATGCCGTTTATAGGCGCGTAGATAACAAGCCAGGATGGCGATGAAATAGGGCGATTGATTTTCGCCTCCGGACATCTTATCCGACTGTTTATCGACGCTGGTAGGCGTCTTGGAGCGATCGTTCACGCTCCCGGCTTTTAGATCGTAATCGTGGTAATTCCGGTAGTCCAGGAACTGCAAGGCAGTGCGGCTGTCGGGCTGTTCGACGATGGCCGTGAACAGATCTTCGATGTCCTTGCGCACATCGCCTTCGAGCGTCGCAAAGAGATCCTCTTCCTCACTCGAAATCGCACAGGCCTGCAGCAGCTTGCGATAAGTCCCATACTCGCGCTCCGGGTTCTCTACTTTGCTAATCGAATACTCATGATTCCCGATGGGGCGGCAAAGCTGCATATTCATGAGCCGGATTAAGTCATCGGCTTTGCGCAAAGCTGAACTGAGCTTGGCCGCGACTGTGGAGCGGAACAGGTTCTGCCAGTTCACGCGTTCCCTGGCTGCCTTTGAGCGTGTGGCAGCCATGTCCTTCACTGTCATGCGCTCCAGGAGTTGGCCGTATTTCTCGTTCGTCTCGGCTTCGAGCTCGTAATCCGGATCGCCGCGCATCGTGGTATAATGCTCGGCCATGGCGCGCCGCAATTCCACCAGCTTCTGCCACGAGACAGCGCTCTCGGTGTTTAGGAGGAAGAATTTGCGCTGGCAGGCAGTGGCGGCGGCTTCGCTATTGGGATAGCTGGCCATGATTTCCGCCACCAGAATGTCTTTGCGCGCCAATACCAGACGCTCTCCGAGCTCGTCGGTCTTGCGCTGGAGCACGTCCCTGGCTGTCTCCACGGCGGACTCCAGATAGCCCTGCCGTTTGCGGGCGTCCTCGATGTCGCGCTGTTTGCTGTTGGCGATGCACATCTCGATCTGGCGGCTGAGCTCGGCGATGCGCTGACGGGCGTCGTTGAGCTCGGCTTCCTTCACTTCGAGCCCGGCCGCCCGGCAGCGGTTGAGTAGATCAAAGTTATCCTGGAGCTTCCTCTGCACCTGCGGCAGGCGCGCCGCTTCATACAGATCGTCGTGAATGGATTCCACCGTGAGCCGACCGTGATTGACCAGGGTCAGCAATTGATCCAACACGTCGAGCTGCGGCTGGAGCAGCTGATTCTCACGCATGAAACTGTCGTGCGCGTCCTGGAGAAAACCGCGTTGCCGATCGAGTCCGCGGGACCCGATGAAAGGCCGCCTGTCGTAATGGCGGGAACGGGCGTTGATGGCACCGCGCAGTTGATAGCCATCGGCCATGACAGCTTTTCCCGTGGGGCTGCTTTCCATGTCAGCTAACTCGTCCACGCAAATAATTTCGCCCAGATAATGATCCACAAAAGCGCGGGCAATCGGGTGACTGGTATCTAACTTTGAAGCCAGCGATTTAGGATAAACCGTGCCGGGCAATCTGAGCGCGCGATGAGGAATCACGAGGGACTCGCTGCCGGCGTTGGTCTTAAGCTCGTAGAAGATCTGGTTAGCTTTCTTGTAATCTTCTTCGCTAACTACCACTGCGAATTTCTGTCCGAAAACGACTTCCAACGCCGCGCGCCAATGCTCGTCGTTGACCTCGCATAACTCCCGCATCGCGCGCGCGGCCGGCTCTCCGCCACGGGGCGCCAGCTCGCGATTGAGCGCGGCCAGCAAGGTCGCGTTCTCGGTGAGGTTGCCCGAGCGTAACCCGGCGATCTCGGCGTGGATCTTGGCCATCTCGGCGCGGTTCTCCGCATACTTGCTGCGCAGCTCCCGGGTGCTGTTCTCCAGCGCTGCTCTGGCATTGACGATCGCCGTGGCGAGGCTCCGCGCATTGTCCCGGATCTGATCCTGCGGCGAGCTCGCCAGCTTCTCATAAGCACTCTCGGCCGCGCTCAATACCGCCGCCGATATTTTAAACGGCGACGCTTTTAATAGATCCAGCCAGTGCCGGGTATTGCGCAATCGCTGCTCCAGCGCCGCTGTTACTGTTGTGCCGATTTCCTTGAGCCGCTCGATCTCGCGCACCAGGCTTTGATTCTCGTCCTGGACCCGGAGGAAAACCGCGCCGTCCGGGGTGGCGTTGATGAAGCTCAGCACACTGACATAGGTGCTGTCAGCAGCTTCCTTCTCCGCGCGCGCACGGGCCAGTTGCTGCGTGTTTTCCACGTTCTCGCTTTCGAGCTGGAGGATGATATCGGCGTTCTCAGTATGCGCTTCGATGGCGGCTTTTGAGGCGAAGTCTTTCTGGAGGAAATCGTAACAAGTTAGATCATCTTTTGAATTGGACCAATGATCGAAGGCGCCCTGAATGACTTCCAACTTAGCTACCTTGTCTTCGATCTCCTGGAGATCTTTTTCGAGCTTCTGGAACGCGAGATAGCTGTCTCGGACATCGTCGGTTTTTAGCGGCTCCTCAGGCAGCACATATTGTCTGCAAAACCGGTTGAAGCCGCCTTTCAAAAACGTAAACGACATCGCCGATGGCAATAGATAGTCCACCGTGTCCCGGTCGAAATTCAGGTGATCGCCACTGGCCATCTCCCGGCGATATTCCTCGATCGTATCAAAGATTTTGCCTTCCTGTTCTTTGACGAGTTGCCGGAACGCCGCGTAGTCCAGCGGGCGCCGGGATTCGCCATCGAGCAGGTTCGCCTTGGCGAGCGCGCAGGGGACATAGAAGGCGTCGTTGCGCGTGGGGCTGTTTTGCACGGCGTTGGCCCACTCGGTGCGGAACCCCCATGTCTCCACGCGCTCCGCGTCGGGCCAGGTGAATTCCAGCGCGATAAAAGTCACGGCGCCTTTGGGCCGGAAATACTGGGTAACGCCCGCGATCTCGTCTTTGAGATCCCCGAGGCAATAGCCTTTATACGAGCGCCCGGAAGTGGCGCCTGTGGCTGATGCGTTATAGCGCGATTTTTCGTTACCCACCAGCACGTGCTGGATGAGATCCATGATAATGCTCTTCCCAGAGCCCATCACGCCGGCGAGCAGAAAATTGCCCGTGACCGGTATATAGTCATGGGAATAGCCATACCAGTTTACGGCATGAATCCCACTGAGATTGATGCGTCGGGATTTATGATTCATCTGTACTTTCTTCGGCAGGCGCGGCTTCTTTTTCCTTGGCGTATAGATTGGCTTGTTTCTGCCATTCATCGAGCTGCTGGAACGGCATGACTAGTCGCAAGGTGTGTAAAATTTCGATGGTGGAATCCGCGAAATCATCTGCGGATGTCAGGCGGATCAGACGATGTCTGTGGAAAAGCTGGAGGGCGCTGCGCATGCCTGCCTTGGTCGGTAGTTTGACGCCTTTTAGCTTTGCGGTATA
>JAYTYG010000374.1:0-5725 GCA_043742585.1 Spartobacteria bacterium | reverse complement strand
GAGCTGGCCAAAAAGACCGGCCACCTCTTGCGGCCCAATGAATTGTTTTGCGAAATCGCCCCGCTCAATCCGATGCGGATCCTGGTGGCTCTCAACGAGAAGCAAGTGCGCTACGTTAAAAAAGGACAGAGGGTAGTTATAAAAGCCAATGCGTATCCCGGGAAAACATTTAACGGTGTTATAGACATTGACCCCATCTTGTTCTTTGGAGAAACCATTCCCGCCGCCTTTTCCGCCCGCCGCTCCGGGGACGTCCCGGTTTTCATCAACGCCAAAGGCGCCGACGTCCCTCTCGAGCGCACCTACCAGGCCGTGGTCGCCGTCGATAACGCCGAGGGCTTGCTGCGCCCGGGCATGACCGGCCAAGGCAAAATCTACGCCGGCACCCATCTCTGGGGCCAATTGGTATTGCAGTCCATCCGCGACCTTATCAGCCTTGATTACCATTTCTGAGACCACCCACGCCCCTGGCCCGCGCCCTCCGGCTCCTGCCAGGCACAGCCTCCGCGCTTTAAAAGCTCCTGCGGCCCACCTCATGTTTGCGACCCTTCATTCCTCCATTCTGCGCCGCTCCGTTCTGCGCCGCGGCGCGCCCGGGCTCTTTCGGCAGCTCGCCATCCTGGGCATCTACTGCCTCCACGCGCACTTGGCCAGCGCCGCCGAGCCACCGGCCAAGCCCGGGAACGCCGGCGCATCTGATAAGAGCGCCGGCGCATTCGCCCCGAGCGCAGGCGTATTCGATACGGCGCCGGTGGAAAAGATCAGTCTGCAGCAAGCCATCGACATGGCCCTGAGGAACAACCTCGCCGTCAAAGTCGAGCGCACGAACATCAAACTCGAGCAATCGAAGATCCGCTTTGAAGCCGGCGTATTCGATCCCACGTTCAGCATCAACATCTCCCGCGAATCCACTCGGCGCCCGGAAAACTCCAACGACTTTACCAGCAGCGACCAGGCACGGCAGGAAGCGAGCATCGTGGCCATCCGCAACAACACGGCCGCCATCACCGCCAACACCAACGCCATCCGGGCCGCGCAAGGGCTGCCGCCATTATTACCTGCGCCCACCGACCCGTCCTCAATCGACACCGGGATCGGGAGCGGGATTGGGGGCAGCACGAGCGGGATCGGGGGCGTCACCACGGTGAACGGCAGCCTTACTGGAAGCACCACCAGCGTCACCGGCACCACGACCAGCACAACGGGAACAGGCACCAGCGGAGTGAGTAACAACGGCAGCAACAAGATCAACAGCATCATCTTCGACCAGAACGTTGAACGCTCTTCCAGCAGCCTCGTCCAGCGCACCCCGTGGGGGATGCGGTTCGGCTTCTTTCTCGAAACCAACCGCTTCCGCAACACCTTCGCCGGCGACACCCGCGACATCATTCCCGAGTACCAGACCTCCACCAGCTTCCAGGTCGTCCAACCCCTCCTCAAAGACTTCGGCCCCGCAGCCGGCCTGGCCAATGTCCGCCTGGCGCGGGTCAACAAACAGATCGCCGTGCTCGCCTGGAAACAGCGCCTGATGAGCGACATCCAGCTCGTCATGGGCACCTACTACGACATGGAATTCGGCGTAGCCGATATCGCCGTGCGCCAGGACGCCATCCAAGCCGATGAAAATCTCGTCGCCCAAACCCAGCGCAGGCTGGAAGTCGGCTTCCTGCAACCCTTTGACGTGCAACAAGCGCGCGCACAGGTCTCGGTCGATCAAGAGCAGCTTATCTCCGCCAAAAACGGGCTCATGGAGCGGCAGTTCGCCCTCAAACGCCTCATCCAGGCGCAGTTCAACGTCAACGACAACCGCATCTTTTTACCCACAGAAACCAACGCCCTCAATCCCCCGGCCATCGATCGCTCCTTCTTTCTCCAGCAAGCCTTCGCCAATCGCCCCGACTTCCAGCAAGCCCTCGCCGAAGCCGACTCCCAGGACATCCGCCTGCGTTTCGCCCGCAACCAGCTCCTACCCCAGCTCGATCTGGTCGCCACCTACGGCCTCAACGGACTCACCGACGGGTTCGCCAACAGCTTCGATCAAGGGTTCCACGGACACACACCATCCTGGACCGTGGGCGTCAACTTCCGGATGCCCCTCGGCAACATCCAGGCCCGGGCGCAGCTCGACTCAGTGAAAGCGCAAAAGGAACAAGCCATCCTCAAGATCAAACAATCGGAGTTGGGCATCGGGATTGATGTAGACACAGTCATCAGCCGTATTGAAACAAACAAACAGAGACTAGATACCGCCCGTAAAACACGCGAGCTCTACCAGGAAGCCGTCCGCATCGCCTATCGCCGCCTCACCGAAGGCCAAATCTCCACCTTCGATATCATCGAACAACAACGCCGCCTGTACGACGCCAAAAGCCGCGAAGTCGGGGCCCGCACCGAACTCAGCAAATCGGTCACGCAACTCTGGTTTGTGACAGGCACGGTGCTGGAGAAGATGGGAATTAAAGCGCAGGAATAGGTGAACAGCAGCGAGCGCAGCGATCTCGAAGGTTAAAAACACACAGAGCCCCTTTGCGCTTCATGTGTTCATTGCGGCGTTCATCCCCCGAATAAGCCTCCGCCTGGAACGATTCCCGCTCATTAGATCGAATTGTTGGTGTTCATGTGTGTTGTGTGGGTTAGAACAGCGCGGCCGTGGGTGGCCGCGCTGTTCGCCTTTTTAGAGGCGGCAAGGCGCCCGGAGCTCTGGCCAGCTCCCCAAAAAAACCGCGCAACCCACTTGTTGACCTCCCCTGCAATACTCCCCTAGCGTCTGCGCCTCATGAAAATTCAGCGCGCGTTGATTTCCGTTTCCGACAAGACCGGCCTGGTCGAGTTTGCCAAAGAACTGGTCGCACTCGGAGTGGAAATCATCTCCACCGGCGGGACCTGCTCCCTTCTCAAAAAAGAAAACGTCCCCGTCAAAGAGATCTCCGAGTTCACAGGCTTCCCGGAAATGCTCGATGGCCGGGTCAAAACCCTCCACCCCAAAGTCCACGGCGGCCTGCTCTATGTGCGCGACAATCCCGAGCACGCCGCCCAGGCAGCCGCGCATGACATCCTGCCCATCGACCTAGTGGTCGTGAACCTTTACCCGTTCGAAAAAACCATCGCCAAACCCGAGACCACGCTCGAGGAAGCGATCGAACAAATCGACATCGGCGGCCCCTCCATGCTGCGCAGCGCGGCCAAGAACTACCGCTCAGTGACCGTGGTAGTGGATCCCGGCGACTACAGCGATGTCTTGGAGAACATGCGCGACAACGACGGCGCCACCACCCTCAAGCTCCGCGAACGCCTGGGCATCAAAGTCTTTGTCACCACGTCCAAATACGACCAGGCCATCGCCAACTATTTGAACAAAGAACAGGAAACCACCTGCTCCTTCAACCTCTCCCTCCCCATCGTCGCCCGCCTCCGTTACGGCGAAAACCCCCACCAGACCGCAGCGCTCTACGGCCGGTTCGAAGAATATTTTCAGAAGTTCCACGGCAAGGAACTCTCCTACAATAACATCCTCGACATCACCGCCGCCGCCGACCTCATCGAGGAGTTCACCGAGCCCACCGTCGCCATCCTCAAACACACCAACCCCTGCGGCATCGGCACCGACCCGGACTTGAGAGAGGCTTGGAACAAGGCATTCGCCACTGACAAACAAGCGCCCTTTGGCGGCATCATCATTTGCAACCGACCCATCACCGAGTCCCTCGCAAAAGCCATCTGCGAAATCTTCAGCGAAGTCATCATCGCCCCGGACTACGAGCCTGAAGCGCGCGCGCTGCTGCAGAAAAAGAAAAATCTCCGGCTCCTGCGCAAACTGGCGCGCCCGCTACCCAAGGCCGACGAGGAACCCGAAGCGCTCATCCGCTCGGTGATTGGCGGAGTGCTTGTCCAAAGCCGCGACATCGAGCCTGAAATCGATTTCGCTGTCCAAGTCGTCACCGAACGCAAACCCACCCCGGACGAACTGGCAGCCATGCGCTTCGCCTGGCACGCCGCTAAACACGTCAAATCCAACGCCATCGTTTACGCCGCCCACGACCGCACCCTGGGGATCGGCGCCGGCCAGATGTCCCGCGTGGACGCCTCCCGGATCGCCATCTGGAAAGCCGCCGACGCCGGCCTCTCGCTCAAAGGCAGCGCGGTGGGCAGCGACGCGTTTTTCCCCTTTCCCGACGGCCTGATCGCCGCAGCGGAAGCGGGCGCCACCTGTGCGATTCAGCCCGGAGGCTCGATTAAAGACGCAGAAGTCATCGCCGCCGCCAACGAACGCGGCATGACGATGATCTTCACCGGGCACCGCCACTTTAAGCACTAACCCACCGGAGCGCGAGGTGCTCACCCCCGTGAGCGCCTCGCACCTTGAGCGGAAATCACGTTGCCATGAGACCTGGAGCCATGAGACTTGGAGTTAACATCGATCACGTTGCCACCCTCCGGCAGGCCCGCTACGCCGGAACCCTCGCCCTCCCCAACGCCGAGCCCGACCTCCTGGCCGCCGCCTCAGCCTGCGAACGCGCCGGCGCGCACGGCATCACCATCCATCTCCGGGCCGACCGGCGTCACATCCAGGACGCGGACGTTTTTCAGATCCGGAAAAGCGTGAGCACCAAGCTCAACCTCGAAATGGGTAACACCCCTGAAATCCTCGACATCGCCCTCCAGGTCTTGCCCAACGAGGTTTGCCTGGTCCCCGAGCACCGCCAGGAAATCACCACCGAAGGCGGACTCGACGCCGCCGGCCAACTCCATTTATTAGCGCCCACCGTGGCCCGGCTCCAGTCGGCCGGAGTGCGGGTGAGTCTATTCATCGAGCCCAGCCGCCCCCAGATCGACGCCGCAATCGCACTTGGCGCGGACATCATCGAACTGCACACCGGCGCCTTTGCCAACGCCCAAGGCCAGTCGCATTTGGATGCACTCCAGCGCCTCGACGTTGCCGCCCGATACGCCCACGACCTCGGCCTCCAGGTCAACGCCGGCCACGGCATCAACTACACCAACATCCAGCAGATCCTCCGCCTCCCACACTTGGCCGAACTCAACATCGGCCACTCCATTATTTCACGCGCCCTCTTCTGCGGCCTCCATTCGGCCGTGGGCGAGATGCTCGCCGCCATGGAATCGGCCCCGCTGGCATGAAGATCCTCGGTATCGGCGTCGATATCGTCGAAAACGCCCGCATCGAAAAATCAATCGCCCGGCTGGGTGAACCCTTTTTGCGCCGCGTCTTCACCGAGGCCGAACGCGAATATTGCGTGCGCATGGCCGTCTCGGCGCCCAGTTACGCGGCCCGATTCGCGGCCAAAGAAGCCGTCTCCAAAGCGTTCGGCACCGGGATCGGCGGGAGCGTAGGCTGGTTGGACATTGAGGTACAGCGTAAAACCAGCGGCGAACCCTTTATCGTGCTGCACGGGGGCGCCAGCGAACTCGCCCAGCGCCTTGGGATTCGCGAAATCCTCATCACCCTCAGCCACTCCGAGCACTACGCAGTGGCCAATGCGATCGCCCTCGGCAGTTAGTCCTGAGGTGTGTACACATTTAAATCAATCAACTTCGTATAAACGACAAGCAACTTAAATCGATCGGTTCATCAGATGCGCTTTGGGCGGAGCTGGCGTTTGAGGATGAGATAGAGCAGCACCAGGAGGCTTATGCTGGAGAGGATCAGCACCGCGCCGTTCCACGCAAACACGCTCATCGTCAGGCCCAGGTAACGTTTGACCGG
>JAYTYG010000373.1:0-4774 GCA_043742585.1 Spartobacteria bacterium | reverse complement strand
TTTCCCTACACGACGCTCTTCCGATCTGATATATTGGCAGAAGCTGACCGGGAACGAGTTCGCTAATACGTACTATCAGCAAGGTGATTTTGTGAATGCGCTGACGATCTATCAGACTTTGGCGCGACTTAATCAGGAGCCGGAATGGCAGTGGCCAGTGGTTTATCAAATGGGTCTGTGTTTCGAACGCCTGCGGCTATCGCCCCGCGCGGCGGAAGCCTATAAATTTATCATAGACGACGCAGCCAAGCCTGAGCGGGCGGCGCAAAAGCTTTCTGAGAGCACGCTAAATATCGTACAGATGGCGCGTTGGCGCGGAGAGCAGATTGTGTGGAATCAGACTACTGGAGCTACCCTGGAGCATTTGCTCGGCGAGGGTTTGCCGCCAGTGCCCGCGAAACCAGGGCTGGAGGAGCCTGTCTCGGCCCGCTAATTCCCCATGAGTGCTGTTATGTTTTCATCTGCGACGGCGTCCCCTATTTCCATGTCACTGACTGAAGCACTGCGTGCACACACGGATCTCTGTGAGGAGATCTATCAACTAATGCTGGATGAAAATCGGATTCTTAAAGGGAGCGGGCGCCCGCCTGAGGACGCGTTTTTGGATCGGAAACGGCAAATGTTAGGATTGTTGAGTCAATCGCTGTTAGAGCTGCGCTCGGCGGGAGCGCAGCGTGAAACAGCAACGCCCGAGGTGCGCGGGGCAATGGGGACGGCGCAGCAGACGATTCTGAAGGCACTGCTGTTGGATCGTGAAAATGAACAGCTTTTGCTGAAGGTCACGACGCCGCAGCGGGTGGCGGTAGTGGCGCCGCGCCCCGGGGCATCACAGCTCGAGAAGATTTACGGAAAGCATAAATAGGTGATGGAAATCGACAGGCAGAATTTTTCGGGACTGGTAAGCTGTTACGCTGCCGGAGGGGTGTCAGTATTCTGATAGGACTCTATGGCCGTCGAAAAAATTCTGGTCATTGATGATGAGCCGATCATCCGCAAAAGCTTTGAGGAGCTTTTGCGGGCGAAGCGCTATTCGGTGGCGAGCGCGGCGACGCTGCATGAGGGGGAACTGCTGTTGAAGCGGGGGAGCTTTGATATGCTGTTTTTGGATATCCGGTTGCCGGACGGGGAGGGGGTGGATTTGCTGGAGCGTTTGTCGAATACGGCGGATAAGCCGTTGATTGTGATGATGAGCGGGTTTGGGACGATCGAGAGCGCGGTGGCGTGCATGAGGGGCGGGGCGTTTGATTTTTTGATCAAGCCGTTCTCGATGAGCCAGGTGGAGATGCTCGTGAAGAAGGCGGAAAGTTACCGGCAGGTGTTGCAGTTAAACCAGTATTTGGCAGCGCAGGTGAGCGATAGCAGTGACTTGATCGGCGCGAGCCCCGCGATGACTCATCTGCGGCACATGCTGCGGAAGGTGGCGCCCACCGAGGCGACGGTGCTGATCCAGGGCGAGAACGGGACGGGTAAGGAGCTGGTGGCGCATGAGATTTTTCACGCCAGTGCCCGGTCGCAGGCTCCTTATATCAAGGTGAATTGCGCGGCGGTGTCGGAGAGTCTGATTGAGAGCGAGTTTTTCGGCCACGAGAAGGGGGCGTTTACGGGCGCCACGGAGAGGCGCGAGGGGCGCTTCGAGTTGGCTAACGGGGGGACGCTGTTGTTGGACGAGATCAGCGAGGTGTCGACACGGCTGCAAGCCAAGCTGCTGCGGGTGTTGCAGGAGCGGGAGTTCGAGCGAGTGGGTGGGACTAAGACGATTAAGGTGGATGTCCGGGTGTTGGCGACGACTAACCGGGACCTGCGCAAGGCGGTGGTGGCTGGGGAGTTTCGCGAGGATCTTTATTATCGACTGAACGTATTTCCGGTGGCGGTGCCTCCGTTGCGGCAGCGGGCGGAGGATATAACGTTGTTAGCTGAAACGTTCCTGAGTCGCTTTACCCGCAAGCACGGGGTCCGCATCCCCGGGTTCTCGCGGTCGGCCCTGGATGATTTGCTGGCGCATAATTGGCCAGGCAATGTGCGCGAGCTTCAGAACACGATCGAGCGCGCTGTGATTTTGACCGAGAATGATTCGGCGATTCAGCCCTTGGCTTTGGGGCTGTCGGCGTTGCCGAATTTTGCGGCTTCTTCGGCGCCGGCGCGGGTTGAAGTGCCGGATTTAATCGTCCCTATCGGGCGTGAGATGGTTTCGGCGGCTGCCGGTGAAGTCAAGGCGCTGCACCAGGTGGAGAAGGAGCACATCCTGCGGGCGCTGACTCAGACCAGTGGGAATCGCACGAAAACAGCGGAGTTACTGGAGATCAGCATTCGGACCCTGCGTAATAAGCTGAACGAATATCAGTTGAGCGAGAGTCCGGAGGGCTGAGGATGGTGGTGGCCGCGAGGTCCCGTCTCTGGCAAACCCGAGCGGCGGGACGTCGCGGGCCCGCGTCGCGGCCCCCGTTTAGGTCGGGGAGACTTCTCCAGAGGCCGGTTCGGGGCGCGCCAAATGAGGGATAGCGGCTCCGACGGCGCGGACGGCGTTGAGATTATTTTCCTTAATCTGGCGGTAGACTTCGTTGCGGTAGATGGGGAGGTGGCGGGGGGCTTGAATGCCGATTTTCACCAGGTCGTTATCGATGCGTGCTACGCGAATCTCGATATCGTCACCGATCATGATACTTTCATTAACTTTCCGTGTAAGGATAAGCATGGTAGCCGCCCGGTCCGATAACAGCTGGCACTTCATCGATGTTGGTCTGCGCAAATTCTTAATCCTCTGTTTGGAGTTTGGCCCGCGTAATGACGTCCTCCGCTGGGCGAACGAAATCGTCGCCACCCATCCCCAGCGGGAGGTGATTCTCCTCACGCACGCCCATATTTTCAACGACGACACCCGTTACGACCACAAGCGTTACAGTAAAACCCAGACCCATAACCCGCATGGCTACTTTGCCCAAGCGCCGCTTGATATTAACGACGGGGAAGAGGTCTGGACGAAGCTGATTTCACGCCACGAAAATTTCATCCTCACGCTGAATGGGCACGTCGTGGGCGACGGCCTTGGTCGGGTGGTCACTGACACCGCCAAGGGGCACGCGGTACCCCAGGTGCTCGTTAATTTTCAGATGAAGCCGAATGGCGGCGACGGCTGGCTCCGCCTGATCGAGATGCGCCCAGATGGGACGATGCGCACTTTTGATTATTCGCCGACCCGGCAGCAGCTGAACGCCTCGCCGCAGAATCAATTCACCATTCCTTGGGCTTAGGCCGACTTACTTGGCCACAGGTGGCTCCGCTGAATCGTTCAAGAGAAAGCGGTCGATGACCAGACGAAGGCGTTGTTGTTCGCTGCCGCGGACCTCAGGCTCGGCTTGCGCACGCGTGACTTGCTGGCGGCGCCAAGCTTGGTGCAGCGCATCATTCGAAATCCATTCGCTCAAACGGTAGGGGGCTGGAATCGATTTGCTTGGCAAGGGGGCCGCTCCGCCCACCGAGGGCAAGGGCGCCGTGTTGCCTGGTCCTTTCGGAGCGATGGGGTCGAGGGTGAAGTTGCCACTGACGACTCCGCCGACGGGCGTCGCATTGGCCGGAGCCCCGGGAGAGGTGCCAGTGAGCGGCTTAGGGGATTGGGATCCTTTACCGGCGGAGTCGTGCGGGGTCGTCAGGAGTGCGGTCCCATTTGTGGCCGGCAGTGTCGCAGGATCTTGGAGCAAGACGTTAGGTAAAGTATGCGTGGTCGGGCTGGGCTGATCACTCCCCACCACACCCTTACCAAGGCCATCCCAGCCATTTGGGCGGCTCGTGGCGGCCGTTGCGGGGTTAGCGCTGGTTGCGCCATTCACGGACGGCAAACTAAGGCTACCCGTATCCCGAGCACCGTCATTGGGCCCCGTGGTTGCGGGGGCAGGCAGGATGTCGCCGCTTGGGGTATTTTTACCTGCGAGCACCACATTCGGGAAACTGATGGGGGTGCGTGGAGCGCGGCGATCGGCCTCCTTAGCCAAGGTTGGTAAGACTGGTCGCCGGAGAGGGGAGGCCGGTTTTTCTATCGCTGTGCCGACGCTGGGCACGGCAGCGGCGACTGCAGGGTCCTTCGCGGGAGCGTCATCACCGATACTTGGTAAATGTAAGGAGCTGGCGGCTGGCTTGATTGTGACTGGGTTCGGGGCCTGGGGTAGGGCACGTCCGTGAGCGTCGCGAGGTTCTTTCGCGGGAGCGTCTCCGAGGGTTGGTGCGGGTAGCGTTTGGACGGGCGGTGTTACGCGTGCTTGCTCGGCGACGGAAAGGCCAGGCAGCGTCGCGACCGCTCCGGGAGTGGGAACCTTCTCGCTCGCGCCCGACTGGCGGCGGGCGTTTGGGTTCGTCGCTGCAGGCGTTCCCCCGTTCGCTTTAGGTCCGGGGGAAGTTTGCCCCGGCACCCCTGTCGAGGCTGGTTCGTTCCAGTTTTCATTTTGGGCATCTTCCGAGCGGAGCGATGGCTTGCTATTCTTGCCGGTCGATTCCGCGGCCTTCGGTTCGACGTTTTGGGTCTCTGTTCCGCTCGTGCCGCCAGAACCGAAGCCACTTTTTTTCTTCGTGAAAGGCAGGTAGGACCAGAAGGCGCTGTCGGTGACAACCTCGGTTGTGCAACCCGAGAGGAACACCAAACCCGCGGCGGCGACCAGGAGGTTTAGTGATCGCCGTGGGTTCATGGGTTACTGGGCGAGAATCGCCAGCGCCGTCATCACCGGCGGACCCGCTTTCGCATCGAAGCGAGCGGTCATGGTGAACTTGGCCTCGCGGTCGGTGGGAA
>JAYTYG010000372.1:0-5489 GCA_043742585.1 Spartobacteria bacterium | reverse complement strand
GGGTTAGATATATAGCCAGCCCAGACTCATCCAGTTAGCAAACCATGTCTGTACTTTTGCTGCGAATGATTCGGGGAGCACGGTGGTGCCTTGCATCGCGATTTCACATGCCGCTTCCAGGCTGGCGCCGCCAGCGATGGCTTTGAGTAGGCGATAGGCGGCCGCATCCAGGCGTTTGTAGTAAACTATATAGTCGACCCGGTGGACAGCCAGGTGGATGTGCGCGGGGCGCGCACTTAAGCGCAACCGGCGGCGCGTCTGTTGGCCGGAGACGGCGTTGCTCAATGAATCGGTTTGGATCTCGCGGCGTTTGAGTCGGCCCAGTAGATCGTCGATGGGATACTCGAGGCTGAGCAGGCTGATATAGGGTTGGAGCTTTAGCTGAAGTCGGTCCGGCGCAATGTGGGCGATTTTTTGAGGGTTGAGCGTGGGTTTGGCGGGGCCGTCAAAGGCCTCGATGCGGGCCCATTCCACACGGGCCATGTCGAGTGCTAGTTGTTCGTGAGGCGCGGTGAGTTCCGGGTGGCCGAGGAGGTAGGCTTCGATGTGCTGGCCGAGGTCGCGCAGGTTCCAAGAAGTGGATCCGTGATGCTGGATATAGGCGGTGGCGAGGTGGTTGAATTTTCGTTCGCCGAGCACGGCGCGAAGTCCGCGGAAGTCTTCGGAAAAGTTGCCCCGCAGGCGCCACCAGTATTGTTGACTGTATATTTGTAGCCGCTCCAGGGCGGTAAGCTTGGTGTTGGGGCGGATCAATGCCTGCGCTGTTTCCGTGGCTGCGGGGTCTATGCGGTCGCCGCGTCCAAGCGGGCGCATTAGCTCTTGCGTGATGGCGCCCTGAATCTCAGCAAGGGAGTCCACAGCGCCGGTTTCTTTGGCCTTGGCCGGCCGCTGTTTACGGGGCGAGGGGCGCGAGGGTTTTGGCATTGGGTAGGAAGCGGTTGGCCTTGAGGGCTTCCCGATGGACTTCGCGGAAGGAGGGGATGCGGTCGTCCCATTCCAGCAGGGTTGCAGTGGGGCCGCAGCGCGCGATGGCGCGGGCGTAGAGTTTCCAGACGGGGTCGAGGACTGGGTGGTCGTGGGTATCTAATAGATATTTTTTGAACTTGGTATGGCCCGCGAGATGGATCTGCGCGACGCGGTCCTCGGGGATGTTATCTATATAGATATTGGGATCGAAGCCGTGGTTTTTGGCGGCGACATAGATATTGTTGACGTCGAGCAGGATCCCGCAGTCAGCTTTCTCGACGACTTCTGATAGAAATTCCCACTCGGTCATTTCCGAGGCGTGGAATTCGGCGTAGCTACTGACGTTTTCGACGGCGACTGGCAGTTCGAGGTAGTCTGCCACTTCGCGGATGTTGCGGGCGGTGGATTTGACGGCTTCCCAGGTATAGGGAATGGGGAGGAGATCGTGGGTGTAACGGCCGTCGACGCTGCCCCAGCAAAGGTGATCGGAGATCCAGGGTGTGCCGGTGCGTTTGGTAAGTGTCTTGAGCTTTTTTAGATGCTCGCGATTGGGCCGGGTGGCGTTGCCGAAATACATGGAGACGCCGTGTTGTACGACCCTGTATTGCTCGAGGATTTGGTCGAGAACATGGAGCGGGCGGCCGCTATCGAGCATGTAGTTTTCAGAGATGATTTCGAACCAATCGACGAGGGGTTTTTGTTCGAGGATGTGTTGGTAGTGAGGCACCCGTAAACCGATGCCGATGCCGTAGTCGGTGTATGCGTTGAAGCGCGAGGCTGGCATGGGGATGGACGGAGTGGATGGGATGGACGGAGTGGATGGCTTCGGCTCAGGCACATTCGGCGCTCGGCTTGGATGCGGGCCGTGCGTTTGTTTAGCTTTTAAAAACAAAACACCGGAGCTTCGGTGGTCCGCAGCTCCGGTGTTAGTAGAGTTTAGTGAGCGGGTTTGCCGTCTTTCACTGCGCAGCCGCCTTTGGCTTTGCAGGTGTTTTTGCCAGCGCACCCGTTGTCGCCGGATTTACAGCCGCCTTTGCCTTTGCAGGAGTTTTTGCCTGCGCAGCCGTGGGTCTCGCCTTTTTCAGTGGCTTTTTCGTCGGCCATCACGCCGGCGGAGATGTTGGAACCGGACTTGGTGGCCGTTGCGGCCGCAGCTTGGGAGATGAATCCGGCGCTGAAGATGCCTGCTAATGCTGCGCCTGCGAGGAGGTTTTTAGTGGTCGAATTGCGTTTCATTTGCGTTTTGTCTTTCTGGTTTGTTGGGTTTCCCAAGTGCCTCTGATTCCAGTTGGCTGGAGTCGGTTTCACTCGAAATTATAGTTCTGCGGAAAAGTTGTTTAGCTTCGACGCGCGGTGCTCGAATTTATTCCGTGGTTAGCGATTTATTTTGTAAACCGGCAGCGGTTGGTTCTCGGGGCGTGGTGTGAGCGTGCCGGAATCTATACGATTAGCTAAGGCTTAATTTGTGACAATGCGTGCAGCAATATCGTGGTAGTTAGGATCTCCGGGAGGACGACGGGTTTAGTGGAGCCATCGGCCATGTATAGGACGTAGGCTGGCACTCCGGCGCGGCCGAAGCTGTTTAGCACGGCTCGGATGACTGGGTCCTGTTCAGTCCAATCAGCTTTGAGCGCCAGGATGTTGTGGGCGCGGAAGGCGGCGCGGACGGGCTCGGTTTCGAGGACGAATTTTTCGTTGTATTTGCAGTTGAGGCACCAGTCGGCTGTGAAATCGATGAAGACAGGTTGGCCGCGGTGGACGGCGTCGGCGAGTCGTTCCGGGCTGAAGGGTTGCCAGGGAATGCCGCCTTGGACGTTTTCAAGGTGCGCGGTTGAAGTGGGTTTGGTGTCGAGCTTGCCGTGAATCAGGAACCACCAGCCGCCGGTGCCGAGCAGGAGTGCGAGGAGTAGGCCGAGGGCGTTGCGGGTGCAGCCGTAGATCCACGCGGCGAGTGCGAGGATGAGGAGGTAGATGCAGAGAGCGATTGCGCCGTCGATGCCGCGGCTATGGCCGAGGATGCTGAGGAGCCATAGTGCAACGCCTGTTAATGCAAAGCCGATGAACTGTTTCATGCGCTCCATCCAGGCGCCTGGCTTGGGAAGGAACCGCATCCAAGCGGGTTTCCACGTCAGCAGGAAATAGGGAAGGCTCATGCCGGCGGCGAGGAGCCCGAAGATGAGGAAGACGATGGCGGCGCGTTTTTCGACGAAGGCGAAGCCGAGGACTGGGCCGAGGAGTGGGGCGGTGCAGGAGGTGCCGAGCAGGGTGGTAAACATCCCCTGGGCAAATGCGCCGCCGTATCCGTCTTTGCGGCCGAGGCCGTCGAGGGCTGTGGCGGCTTGGCTGTTAATGGTGATTTCGAAGACGCCGAACATGGAGAGGGCGAAGACAAAGACCAGGGCGATAAGGCCGGAGAGGAGGTAGGGGTTTTGGAATTGGGCGCCCCAGGTGAGCTCGTTGCCGGCGGCGTGGAATGCCACGATGAGCGCGGCCATTGTCAGAAAGAAGGCGAAGACTCCCGCGACGAAGGCCAGGCCGAGTCGAAATACGCGTTCCGGGGCTTGCCCGGCTTGCTGGACGAAGCCGAAGATTTTAAGGGCGATGACGGGCAGGACGCAGGGCATCAGGTTGAGGATGATCCCGCCCAAGAACGCGCCCCAGAGAATGCTCAGGAGGCCGGGCCCGGCGGGCGGAGGGATCGGCGCGGCTGCGGGTGGGGTCGTTTGTGGGGCGGCGGGGCTGAGCGCGGGGGGCGCGGGGGTTGAGGCGATGCTCCAGCCTGCGCTCGGGCTGCCGGGTTTTTCCGTGACGAGGACGCCTGCCCATGCGGCTTGGGCGGCACCGGTGCCTTCCACGCTGAAGCTGATGGTGCGGGTGCCGTCGGCGGTGGTGGCGCTGATTTTTGGGTGGCCTAATTGAAAGTCAGCCGACGGTGGAAGGGGAAAGAATTCGAGCTTGTTGTCATGGGCGATCCCGGAAACTTGAATGCGGATCTCTTTCTCGCCGAGGGTCCACTGGACTGGAAATGGCGCGGCGTCGGCTTTCGGCAGGCGCGTTTTCCAGTGGGCGAAGAGCTCGGCGTTGGCTGGAGTCGTGGCGCTTTGGCTGGGGAGCGTTAATGAGATCGGGCCTGAGCCTGGGATGCAGGTTTCTTTGCAGGCTAACCAACTGATGTCGGCCTTGAGCGTTATTTCGCCGGGAACCAGATTTTCCGGGGCGCGGATTTCGACGAGGAGGAGGACTTCGTCTTCGTAGACGTAGGTGAGGAGGTCGCCCTCCTCCATGCGGGCCTTGGGGATGGGCCATTGGACCGGGCCTGCGGTGAAGCCGGGAGGCAACGACCATTGGATTTTTGTGGGGGCGCCGGCGTCGCCGCCAAACTGCCAGTAAGTATGCCAGCCAGGCGCCATGACGAGTTTGACGCCGGCGGTGAAGGCTTTGCCAGGGACGATGGCCGTGGTGTCGACAACTAGGCTGGGGGTGGCGAGGGTTTTTTTAATAAAGTCCTGCGCGCTGGCCGGGAGGCAGAGCGTGAGCAGGGCGAGAAGGCAGAAAGCGCGGAGGTGTTGCATCGAAGCCTATGGGGACACCGGGTTGGCGTCCCTGTTCATTATGGGTTGCAGAAGAGTGCGGCGGAGGCCGTGTAGCCGTGGATGAAGTTCTTGCCGCCGACGGGCCCGATTTCGCCATTGCAGAAGAGGCCGGCGCTGGGGTGGCGGCCCAGGGTGTTTTGAAGGATCTCGGCGTCGTGATTGGGGAGGTTAAAGAGTTGGCGGCCGCGACCGTTGCAGGCAAAGAGCAGCGAGGCGAAGGGCTGGGCGCCTGCGCTGACGGTTTGCGCGGCGAGATGGCGCAGTTCGGAGTCGGCGCTGCGGCGGTCGCGCATTTGAAATTGCAGGGTCTGGCCGACGCGCGGAAAGGCGCCGATGGCGAGCACTCCGTGGTCGGGATCGGCGCCGAGGAGGTTGCGAATCAGGAAGTCGCCAGTTTTAAAGTCATCGACATATTCGGACATGGCGAGGCCGGCGAAAAGGTTGCCCTGGGCGAGTTCCTTGTCTTCGTCGGGGAGTTCTTCAAAGGTTTTTTGAAGCATTTCGTAAGCGGGTCTGGAGCCGAGCGATTTGACGAAGTTCTTGTCCACGCCGGTGATGGTGAAGGGTTCGCCGACGGGGCGGCAACCTTGGCTGACAATGGTTTCGATGCGGACTCCGCCCTGGTAGCCGATGGCGAGGGCGCCTTCGGTGAGTTGGCGGTCCCGGAACAAAAAGATGTCATCGCCGCGACTGCCCCCGCTGGCGAGCCCGCCGACGGTGGGGATGCCCGGATATGCGGTGTTCCATTCTTCGAGCCAGGGTTCGATGGGGAAGCTGGTGGGGTCGGCCAGCAGGGTCCATGCGTCGACTTGCCCGGGGCGGATGCCGGTGGCTCGGTGCCAGTAATCTTTGGTGCCGGAGGAGGTTTCGGCTTGGGCGGGCGGGAGCTGGACGGCGTGGATCCGGGTGTCGGGCAGATCCAGAAAGAGC
>JAYTYG010000371.1:0-4814 GCA_043742585.1 Spartobacteria bacterium | reverse complement strand
AGCACACCGCTCTCGCGCTCCGCATGCAGGAGCTTGAGGCCTATCTCGACGCCGCCACGGGCGGCGCGCCCCCCCCAGAACCTTTGCGCGCCTTGGATGGACGGCTGCGACCGCCTCCGGGGTCGGACCGTGTTTATAACGTTTGGTCCAGGGGTGTCGCAGACTCAACCCCTGGCTAATGGCTTTAAACGCCTCCGGCGTAAAGATGCCGAAGGTGTTAGACACATTTTTCTCCTGTGAACGCTTCCGGCCTCTGGAGTTTAGCCATTGTAGGGCGCTACCCCGTCGTGGCAGCGACGTCCCGTCGCTTCTCCGGAGTGTGGTCATTTCCGCATCTGTGACGGAGAGCCTTAGGATGTGAAACTCGGGCTAAAGCGGCTGACAGGCTCGCGTGCGACTCGCGGCCGCCAGCGTCTCTTCGTATTGCGCCCCGATCGCCTTTAAATCGAACCCGTGGACCTTGGCGCGGCTGGCCGTCCGGCACTGGAGCAGGAACGGGGCGTCGCTGAGCAGCGTGCGCAACTTTTCCGCATAAGCGTCCAGATCGTTCACCGGCACCAGAAAGCCATTCCCGCCCTGGTCTACGAGATCAGTCAGGCCGCCGATCTCACTGCCCAAAATGGCGAGGCCGGATTTCAGCGCCTCCACGGCAGCCACCGAGAGCCCCTCGGACAACGACGGCATCAGCAGCACATCGCAGGAGTCCATTTCGGCTTGGACTTTTTCGGCGCTAAGCCAGCCCAAAAACTCCACCCTGCCTGCCAATCCGTGCCGGGCGATTTTCTCCTTCACCCGCGGCATCTCCGCGCCGTCGCCGATCATCGTCAGGCGCCAGTTTTTGAGATCGGTAACGCGGGCCAGCGTGTCGATGAGGAAGGGGAAGTTTTTCTGCGGATTAAACCGGCCCACGCTCAGCAGTCGCACTTCATGGGGCCTCGCCGACAGCGGCGGGAGCACGGATTCCAAAACGATTCCGTTGGGAATGCGGCGCACGGGCAGTCCGTAAGCGGCGATGGCGAGCCGCCTGATAAACTCGCTGACGACAGTGATCCCTGCGGCCCGTTTCCAGATCGGCGTGATAAAGGGGTTCAGCCACCGAAACAATCCATCGGTCTGTTCAGGCACGCCCCCGGGCACGTCGCCCAGATGCACCGTCAGCACATAGGGGACACCGCTGAAAACATGGGCGGCCAAGGCCAGTGCACCTGTGGGCACGGCAAAATGCGCGTGAATAACATCCGGTCGCCAGTTGCTGAGATGTCCCAGCACCGGCAGAAAACTGGTCACCAAATAGAGCGCCATCTCGGCCACTGAACATGATTCCTCGCGACGCCGGAACGATTCGCGGCGGAACACATCGACGCCCTCAAGGGATTCCCTCGGCGGCAGATGGCGCATCCCGGCGGTTTGCACACGCACCTCATGGCCCCGGCGCACAAGCTCTTCGGCGACGCTCTTTGCCGCGCGTCCGCCGCCACCGCCCAGGGGCGGATATTCATAACAAAGGACAAGGATCTTCATCGGTGTTCGGAGGCGCTTGCGTGGACTGCTGCTTGGTCCCGCAGGCGCGGTAGGCGCAGCATGCCGGGAACGCGGATGGAATTTAAAGAGCAGGCGCGCGATTCGTTCGACAGCGGCTGAGGTGCTCGCCGCGCAGGAAAGTCCATGGCTGTAAGTTTTTTACGCTTTATGTTATATGTTTTCGCTGCGGTTGAATTCCGTTTGTATATTTACCGATCCATCCAGCGTTGAAGCAGCCAGGAACTCCACAGAAACAGCCGCTCATCGCTCGTCCCCGAAACGTGCGCGGCGTATTTGCGTTTAGCTAAATCCGCGTCGTAGCCGGGCACGGGGCGGCAGGGCTTGAGCTCAAACTGACCCTCCCGCAACCAGCGCCCGATTGGCATCCCAAACCCCTTCTTCGGGCGCTCGATGATCTCCCTGGGCAGCAGCGGCCCGAGCGCACGTTTGAGAATCCATTTGGTCGTCCCGCCCCGCAGCTTGAGCTCATGCGGGATGCGCCGGGCCAGGTTCACAAACTCCAAGTCCAAAAACGGCGAGCGCGCTTCCAGCGAGGCCATCATGCTGGCCCGATCCACTTTGGCCATAATGCCATCCTGCAAATAGAGATTGGTCCAGAACTGGAGGGATCGATCGATACTGTTCTGCTGCGCACAATGATCCCAGGCCTCGATGGCTTCGCTGTAAATCGACTCGATGTCCGTCGGCTCCTGGAATAACGTGGCCAGCTCGCGCGGTTCCAGCGCCGACATCCACACGGGGTTCCAGAGCTTCTCGGGATAACTCAATCCCATCAGCGTCCGCTTGATTTTGAAATCCAGGCTCATGTTCGCGTGGCTCACCGGCAGCATCCCGGCCAGCCCCCGGATCGCCTCATGCAGCCGCCCCGGCACCCAGCGCGCATACGCCTCGCAAGCGCGCACTGCGCGGAACGGATCATACCCCGCAAAGAGTTCATCCGCACCATCGCCGCCCATCGCCACCGTGACATGTTGCCGGGTAAACCGGGAGAGCAGCGCCGTCGGCAGCAGCGACCCGTCGGCCAGGGGTTCATCCAGTCGCGCCACGATCCCGGGCAGCAGCGCCACCGCTTTATCCAAGTCCAGGATTTCCTCGTGATGGCGCGTGCCCAGGCGCTCCGCGACCAACCGGGCGTGGCTGGATTCATCGAAGCTCGCCTCATTAAACCCTATGCTAAACGTGTTGAGCGTCCCCGCCGGCGTCTGCCGCGCCGCCAGCGCCGCCACTGCGGATGAATCAATGCCCCCGCTCAAAAAGACGCCCAGCGGGACATCCGCCATCAGGCGCCGCTTCACCGCCCCGCCCAGCACCTCGCGGATCTCCTCGCATAGCGCGTCCAGCGTTCCGGGGCGATCCGAGAGCAACGCCGCATCGGGCTCGAGCACGAACTCCCAGTATCGGTTGACTCGCAATTCGCGGGTGTCCAGATCGAGGGAAAACGAATGGCCTCCGGGCAATTTCCAGACCCGTTCGTAAATGGAGCGGGGCGCCGGGATATAACAGTAAGCGAAATATTTTTTCAGCGAGAGCGGCGACAAATTGCGGGGCGCGGCGGGATGGGCGAGGAGGGCGGGCAATTCCGAAGCGAAGCCGAATGTTTCGCCTTCGTTGAAATAATATAGGGGCTTTTTGCCGAAGCGGTCGCGGCTCCCAAACATCCTGTGTCTAGCCCGGTCATAGATAACAAAGGCCCACATGCCGTTGAGCCTTTCCACAAAAGCCTCGCCCCATTGGCGGTATCCGTGGAGCAGGACTTCTGTGTCCGAATGATCCGTGGCGAACCGATGGCCGAGCGCCTTGAGCTCCGCGCGCAGGTCCTCGTGATTATAGATCTCACCGTTAAACACCACTCCCAGCGCCCCATCCCCGGTCCACATCGGCTGCGCCCCGCCGGCCACATCCACAATGCTCAGGCGTCGATGGCCGAGATACACGCCCGCCTTTTCCTCCTGCCAATGGCCTTCGGCGTCAGGCCCGCGATGCGCAATGGCATCGGTCATTCGATGCAGGATGCCCGCGTCGCCCTGGCCACAAAAGCCCGCTATACCGCACATGACAAACTGCCGGGCTGAATCAAAGCGCGGCTCCGGCGGTTTGGCGCGGGGGTGTGAGAGGCGAGGCGATCTCCATGTTGCGGGTTTCGCGCACTAGATACACCTGTTTACCTTGGGATTCGTAAAACGTGCGCATGATCATCTCGGCCAATAACCCCATCAGCACACACATCATCCCTGACATCGCGGTCATCACACAGAGCAGCAGCAGCGGATTATTAATGAACGGCTCGTGCGCCGCCAGCTTGCGATACAGCGCCAGGCAGCCGCTGAGGCCGCTGATTGCAAACGAGCTCAAGCCCACCGCGCCGAAGATATACATCGGCTTCTGCTGAAACCGATCCAGGAACTTCACCACGATCAGATCGGCGACCACCTTGAGCACGCGTTCGAGCCCGTATTTCGAGTCGCCGCTGGTCCGGGCATAATGACTGACCTGCACCTCGGTGATCCGGGCGCCGTGCCAGCTCACGTAGATCGGCAAAAATCGGTGCATCTCTCCGTAAAGCCGGACCCCCTCGATGACGTCGCGCCGATAAGCTTTGAGCGAACACCCGAAATCGTGGAGGCGGACGCCGGACACGAATGAGATGAGGGAATTGGCCATCATGCTGGGCAAGTTGCGTTTGATGGCGTTGTCCTTGCGGTCTTTGCGCCAGCCCGAGCACACGTCAAAGCCCTCGTCGAGCTTGGCGAGCATGAGCGGGATGTCGGCCGGATCATTCTGCAAATCCCCGTCCATCGGCACGATGATGTCGCCCTTGGCGTGATCGAACCCGGCCATCATCGCGGCGGTCTGGCCGAAGTTGCGTCGGAAATGAATCACCTTCACCCTCGGATCCCTGTCGGCGACTGAGTTTAGGAGCTTTTCGGTGTCGTCGGTGGATCCGTCGTTAATCAGGAGCAATTCCCACGGCCGCCCCAGCTTCTCCATCGTTGCGCGAACACGCTCATAGAGCGGTTCGATATTTCCGGCTTCATTGCAGATAGGGACAGTAACGGAAATCATCGGTGCGGGAAGCTAGGGGCCGGGCCGCTCCTGTGCAAATGGGAAATCGGGTGGCCACCGCTCCTGACTCCTTTCTCAAAATAAAACTTGCGCCAGAGTTTCAGACACCTTTCAATACGGTCGCCATTGAGGACGGCATTATCTACGCGCTCGGCCACCGCAGCGTGTTGTTCGCCCTTGATGAGAAAACCGGCGAAGAACTCTGGCAC
>JAYTYG010000370.1:0-2373 GCA_043742585.1 Spartobacteria bacterium | reverse complement strand
CGATCGGACTGGATGGCAACCACGCTCCACTCACCAGTTTCGAGGAGATGGCGGCGCATTACATTCGGGAAATTCAAGCTCTCCAACCGGAAGGACCCTACCTCGTGGGTGGTTTATCCTTCGGCGGTCTGATCGCTTACGAAATAGCCTGTCAGCTCGAAACTCAGGGACAAAAGGTGGCTCTAGTCGCTTTGTTTGACACGGGCAGCCGAGGAAATTTCGAATCCTTGTCCCAGAGCGAAATCTATCAGCGCCAACTCAATTTTTACTGGCGCAGAATCAAATACAATTTACATCGGCTTGTCTTTGGCCCGCAGCGGCTGGCTTATCTGCACGGTAAATCGAAAACCGTCAGGCGCAAAATCGAAAGCAAAGTCTGGCAAACAAACCACAAACTGCACGACTTCGCCGGCCAACCGTTGCCGCGCGGTTATGCCCATGTAAAACAGATCAACTACCTGGCTTCCAAATCTTTCGTGCCCAAGCTGTATGCGGGACGTGTGGCGCTCTTCCGCGCCCAAGAGCGGCCTATCAGCTATCATCTGGATGAAACGTTGGGCTGGAATCGTTTAGCCCAGGGCGGGGTGGATGTCTTTGAAACTCCCGGCACCCACACCACGCTCATCCTCGAACCTCATGTCCCCTTTTTGGCGCGCCGATTGCGAGCCTGCATCGAGGAAGCATTGCTGGAAGATCTACTGCTACAGGCAAACTCCGGATCTTAACAGGCCGCTCGATTTTAAAGGCCCACCGCCCAACTTCAACAAATCGCCGCCCCCTGGCACTTAAGATACATAGCCAGGAGCCACCACCTTAAGCCCATCCATCAAAACTCCAGCCGGTAAGTCTTGTGCGACTCGGTTTTCCAGCAGAGCGTCACGTTGGAACTGGTAATCATCGGCGGCAACAGGATCAACTCAGGAACGACCATCCCACTGACGCGCAGGGTTACTGAGTTTGGGCTGGCAGCGAATGTCCCGCCGAGGATTAGGCTCGTTCGGGCGGGCACGTCCATCGCGCCGCTGCGAGAGCCGCGCTGTCGGGCCGTCGCTGACGCCAGGCGCTACTTGTAGGAGGCGACTGGTTTCGGGATGACGCCGAGTGCCTGGTAGTTGAAGCCGGTGCCGAAAGGTTTGTATTCGCCGACGATCTCGACGCTGCGAGTCGGGGAGATGGCCGCTTCCATGCCCACGCCCCAATACGCGGCGTTGATGATCATCCGGCGCAGGCCGGCGCTTTCCAGATCGGCGGCGCTGCCCATGGTGGTGTGAAACACCCGGGCGGTCTTGCCCTCGCTGGTCTGCCAGTTTTTGAACCACGCGACGGGCAGCGGCTCCTTCTTGGGATTCGGCGCGTCGTCGTGCTTGCGGCCCAAGAGCGGCTGTCCCCAGACGAGTGCGGTGCAGTTCGTCGGCAGGCTGCCGCCCACTTTGTAGGTCCGGTAAACATCCGACGGTCCCCAGATGTCGGTGACGCCGGTCAGGATGGCGTGGCCCTTTTGCGCTTCGACAATGTTGCCGCGGGTCGAGTCGGCGTGCCAGTTGCCGTGATGCTCCATGAACGTGCCGCCGAGCACATCGTTGCCCCAATTCACATTCTTGCCGTTGATCTTGTAGGGGAGCGCGGCGTGAAAGCCGTGATTGGCGGTGCGGATCGCGATGATCGGTTTGCCGGAGTCGATGTACTTCACAATGTTCTCCCGCTCTTCCATGGGCAGAGTCAGCAGACGGGCGAAGAAAATGACGAGGTCGGCCGAAGCGAGATGCTCGGTGCCGGGGATGTGATGCGGTTTGAACTCCTTACCTTTCTCGGGATAGACAGGCATCGTTGGGTCCACTTCGCCCTTGTCGTTCACGGCGAAGAGAACGGTGCAATCAAAGCCGTGATGCTGGCTCAGGATCTTCGCCAGCATCGGCATGGATTGTTCGCTGCGGTATTCCTGATCCGCAGCGATGAGCACGATGTGTTTGCCTTTGCCGGGGCCGTCGCCGCCGGGATAAGTCAGCCATTGAGGGCTTTCTGGAACGGGATGGGCAAGCAACGGACCGCAGGAAAGGAGCACGGCGACCAACAGACGAAGAAGTAAATTTGGCATCGAAGAGTAAGGGTGGAATTCTAGTTTTTCGGTATCTCGTTCACCGTGTAGTAGGCCTTGTTGTGCAGGAGAGGCTCGCCAGCTTTGGACATCATCTTGGCGAGATCGAAGTCGTGGATGTGGTCTTCCGTGATTTTCTCCAGATGCACCATCACCGACAATCCGTCCGCCGAGGGAATCGCCTTCGTCACGTTGGCCGTCGTCTGGTCCACCTCCGGGCTGCCGTAGGCACCATGGTAAATGTGGGTGTAGGTGGTGATGTTGTAAACGTCGGTCCT
>JAYTYG010000369.1:0-2781 GCA_043742585.1 Spartobacteria bacterium | reverse complement strand
TAATTGTCCCTCCCTCGTTGTCGGGGATTCATCATCAAACTCCGCAAAATACCGCCCGCCAGGCGTGTCCACAGGTCGGCCCGGCGAGCGTCAAAGTGGATCCAAAACAGACTCACCCGCAGGGTGAGTGCAAGCAGGGGGCTGCGTTTGTTGCATGTCCCGCTAACGCAGCTGGTTACGCATGAATCTACACAACTTCATCGCCCCTTTTAGGCTGATGGCTTTTTGTGCGGCTGTTGCGCACCCACAGCGTGGTGTGCACCCAACTCAAGCTCAAAGGCGGGCGAATCCGCCAGATCGGCAAACCCAGCCTGCCCGACGCTGAGCAGCAGCGGGTGTATGACGTTCTTGGGAACGACTGGAGGTGGGCGTTTCCGTTGGTGAAATCTGAGCTCCAGTATGAGGAATTTGTAGTGCCTTTTGGGCGTCCCCCCTTGATTTCATGAGGCTTCCAGAACCACTGTAAGAAAAGCGGGTTGAACTTCTATGCTCGGGCTTAACGGTAGTTGGGTTCTCCAAATCTTCATAACTCATCATTCATCCTTCATAATTCCTGCGCAGTCGCTGGTGGCTTCGCGGGAAATCCCGCAGCTTACGCTCCGTGTCTTGCAAAGACGGGCCGTCTTCGCTGTGTTGGTGGATTCTACGATGAACAACCTTTTTGATCTTTCTGATGAAGTCGCCGTGGTTATTGGCGCGACTGGCGTTTTGGGCGGCGCATTGGCCGAGGGACTTGCCGCCGCAGGCGCTGCGGTCGCCGTGATCGGCCGTAACGCGGCGCGCGGGGAGGCTCGCGTGAAGACGATTGTGGAGGCCGGTGGACGCGCTCAGTTTTTTTCGGCGGACGCGATTGACCGGGCGAGCCTGGCCGCGGCGCATCAGGCGATTACTGCGGCGCTGGGTGCGCCCACGATTTTGGTCAATGCCGCGGGGGGCAATGATCCGAAGGTCACGGTCACTGCGGAGAATCCGTTCGAGTCGATTTCGGCGGACGATTGGCGGGCTAATTTTGATCTAAATCTGGTGGGCGGGGCGCTCTTGCCTTGTCAGGAGTTTGGTCCGGCGATGTGCGCGCGAGGCAAGGGGAGTATCCTGAATATTGCGAGCGTGTCGGCGCATTTGCCGCTGTCTCGGGTGGTGACATATTCGGCGTCGAAGGCGGCTGTCTTGAGTCTTACACAGTTTTTGTCGCGCGAATGGGCGACCAAAGGGGTGCGTGTGAATTCGCTGACGCCCGGGTTCTTTCCAGCCGAACAAAACCGCAAGCTGCTGTTTAACGATGATGGGTCGCCGACGGCGCGCACGCAGGCGATCCTTGGGCATACGCCGATGGGGCGCTTCGGGAGCGCGAGCGAATTGATCGGGGCGGCGGTGTTTCTCGCCAGTGCCCGGGCCTCGAGTTTTGTGACCGGGATCGATTTGCGGGTGGACGGCGGATTTCTGAGTCAAACCATCTAGGCAATGCGGCTGCGGGCGATAGGCAGGCGCTGAATGCGCGCGGCGGTTAAATTGAATTATGACAATTTCAAAGACTCTTTCGGTGACGGCTTCGGGCGGGGCTTATGTGACTGCACAACAGGCTGCGGCGCTGGTGGCTGAAGCTTGTCCGGCGCAGGATTATCGTGGCAAAAAGGTGTTGCTCATCGTGCCCGACGCCACGCGCACGGCGCCGGTGGGGCTCGTGTTTAAGGGCATCTTCGCGCAGCTCGGTGCGGTGACTCAGGCATTGGATGTGATGATCGCCTTGGGCACGCATCAGCCCATGTCCGAGGAGGCCATTTGCGAGCGCTTGGAAATCTCAATGGCTGAGCGACGCGCGGTATTCGGAGCGGTGCGTTTTTTTAATCACGAGTGGGATAATCCTGCGGCGCTGCGTAATATCGGGAGCATTCCAGCAAGCGAGATTCACGAGCTGAGCGGGGGCCTGTTTGCGATGGATGTGCCGGTGGACATCAATGCGCGGATCTTTGAATACGATCAGCTCATGATTGTCGGGCCGGTGTTTCCGCATGAAGTCGTGGGGTTTTCCGGGGGCAATAAATATCTGTTCCCGGGAGTGAGCGGGCCGGAGATTCTGAACTTTTTCCATTGGCTGGGAGCGGTGGTGACTAATCCGATGATCATCGGAAATAAGTGGACACCGGTGCGCAAGGTGGTGGACCGCGCGGCGGCGCTGGTGACGGTGCCGAAGCTGTGTTTTGCCATGGTGGTGGAAAAAACAGAGTTCGCGGGATTTTTTATCGGCAGCCCGGAAGGAGCTTGGGATGAAGCTTCGGAGCTGTCCCGGCAGGAACATATTACTTACAGGGATAAGCCTTTTCATACAGTCCTGTCATGCGCGCCCAAGATGTACGACGAGCTTTGGGTGGGCGGTAAGTGTATGTATAAGCTGGAGCCGGTGGTGGCCGATGGCGGCGAGCTCATCATCTATGCGCCGCATATTCATGAGATATCGCTCACGCACGGTGCGTTGATCCGGCAGATCGGCTATCATTGCCGCGATTATTTTCTCAAACAATGGGACAAGTTTAAGGACGTCCCATGGGGCACTCTGGCTCATTCCACTCATGTCCGCGGGATCGGGACTTACGAGGATGGGGTGGAGCGCTGCCGGGTGAAGGTGACTTTGGCGACTGGCATCCCGCGCGAGATTTGTGAGGAGATCAATCTTGGGTATCGCGATCCGGCCAGTATTCGGCTTGAGGATTATGCTAACAGGGAGGGCGAGGGCGTGTTACTGGTGCCTAAGGCGGGCGAGATGCTATATCATCTAAGGGAGCG
>JAYTYG010000368.1:0-4017 GCA_043742585.1 Spartobacteria bacterium | reverse complement strand
TACTTCCACAAAAATCGGCAGATGAGCGCGCGGATCACGCCCGGTACGCCGAGGCCGGAGAATGAGCAGTCCTATGCACCGCGGGGCGCCAAGTCGGGTGCGAAGGGGGGCGCTTGAACTTTTATCCGCGCAAACGGCGGACGCCGCAGGTGATCATCGTGTCGATGATCGATATTTTCGCGATCCTGCTCATCTTTGTCATCGTCACCACCACCTTCAAAGTGCCCGCTCCCGAACAGCCCGCAGTGCAGATCAAATTGCCCGAGTCCAAGGCAGCCACGAACTCGGACGCGCCGGCGCAGGTCGGGATTCTTTCGATTTCAGCCAAGGAAGAAATCTTTCTGGATGCCAAGCCCGTCCCTTTACTGGAGCTTGCCGGGACGATTTCCGCGCATCTCAAAGCCAAGCCTGGTCAAGGGCTGGCGATGCGTGCAGACGAACGGGTGTCGTATGGATTTTTAATTAAAGTGTTAGACGCCTTGAAAGAAGGAGGCGTGCAAGGAAACCTTTCAGCGTTTACAGATAAGACAAAATGATTTTGGAAATTGTTAGTTACGGAAACCCGGTGTTGCGGGCCAAAGGGGCGTTGGTCGACGTCATTAACCAGGAGATCCAGGACCTCGCCGGGCACATGATAGACACGATGCGCGATGCCAATGGCGTGGGCCTGGCCGCCCAACAAATCGGGGTGCCGCTTCAGATGGCGGTGGTCGATGTGGCCGGCGTGGAGGATCGCCCCAGCACGATGCACATTGATGGCAAAGAGGTGGACCTAGAGAAGTTCATGCCGATGGTGTTTTTTAATCCCCAGCTCGAACTCGGAAAACAAAAGGAGGCAGGGACCGAGGGTTGCCTGAGTTTCCCGGAAATCAGCGCCGAGATCAGCCGCTCGGCCTCGTTGCGGGCCAAGGTGCGGCTGCTGGACGGCAGCGACTTGGAGTTCGAAGCCACGGGTTTGCTGGCGCGCGCGCTCCAGCATGAGGTGGATCATTTGCACGGGGTGCTGTTCATCGACCGCATGAACTCGGCAACCAAGGTGGCGTTGTCCGGGAAGCTCAAGCGGCTTCAGAAGGAAACGCTGCAGGGCTGATGGGGCGCGGCGGGGCGCGACGGGGCGCGACGGGAAAAGTCGCTGCCACCATTTTGAAAGCCGGAGAGCGACGGGCCGCTGCCACGGCTTGCCACGGCTTGGCCACCCACTCAATCCTCTTCTTAACTTAGGCGTTTACGTTACTGTCTGCCGCCTCCCGGGCTTCCTCTTCGTATGAAACTTTCCACCATCCATTCCACTCTCGCCGAACTCGGCACCCAGCCCACGCGCAGCCTCGGTCAGAATTTTCTGCATGACCAAAATCTCGCCGAGTGGATGGTGGCGCAACTCGATATTCAGCCCAACGAGACTTGGATCGAGCTCGGGCCCGGCCTCGGCGCTCTGACCGAATTCGCCGTGCGTCGCTCCTCCAATGGCCTGCTCATTGAGAAGGATGGCCGCTTGGCTGGGTTTCTCCGGGAGCGCTATCCGCAGCTCGAAATCGTCCATGGCGACGCTGCGGAGTTCGATGTCCGCCAGTTGTTCGCACGCGGGCCCGTGAAGGTTTTCGGGAATCTGCCGTATTACGTATCGAGCCAGATCCTATTTCAGTTCACGGCTGAGCCGAGCCCAGTGTGTTCGCTGAGTTTTACGCTTCAGAAAGAACTGGCGGAAAGGCTTTCCGCACAGCCGCGGACAAAGGCGTATGGGGCGTTGACATTAATCATCGGGCGCCGCTGGCGCGTTAAATACCTGCGCACACTGCCGCCCACCGTTTTCACGCCCGAACCCAAAGTCGAGTCCGCCGTCATCCTGCTCACCCCGCGCGAACGTGGAGAGTTTCCCGAGTGCGACGGGGCGCGTTTCGTGACGATGATCAAGCAGGGGTTTTCCCAACGTCGCAAACAGCTCAGAAAGATGCTCGTGAGCTACGGGCTCGACTGGGCCAGGACCTGCGCCGCGCTCGGGGTCGAGGAGACTGTGCGGGCCGAGGAACTGAGCCTGGCGCAGTGGATCACGTTGACCAATATCGCCACGATTCATCATGGGGCCACGGATGTCATGGTGGATGACGGGGCATTGGCGCAGGATGTGCACGGCGAGATTTTCGACGTGGTGGATGAGAATGATGAGGTTAAACATCAGGCGTCACGTCACGAGGTGCATCTCAAGAACTGGCGGCATCGCGCCGTGCATATCTTCGTGTTCGACAAGCACGGCCAGCTCTTTCTCCAAAAGCGTTCCCGCTGGAAGGATCGGCATCCATTGACCTGGGACTCCAGCGCTGCCGGCCATCTCAACACCGGCCAGACTTACGAGGAAACCGCCGGGCGCGAGCTGCAAGAGGAGCTCGGGATCGAGGCGCCGGTGGAGCTTCTGGGCGGGCTGCCCGCGAGCTTCAACACGGGTTGGGAGTTCGTGCGGCTTTATCGCGCAATGAGCGATGGCCCATTCCGGCTGCACCCAGCCGAGATCGAGAGCGGTGCCTTTTTCAGCCTCGACCAAATCGAGCATTGGATTGAGGCGCGGCCGGCGGATTTTGCGCCGGGCTTTGTGGAGTGCTGGAAATTGTTCCGGTCGGCCGCAGGATCTGGAGGAGGATCTGGAGGAGGTGAATGATTGTGGTAAAGATGTTTAACGCAGGCGGTCATCCTGAGCGTAGAGCCCGAGTTCCGCGAGGGTGCGCAGTCGAAGGACCCCGTGGAACTTCAGGTTCGCGGCGCTACCGAATTTTACGGTGAGCTCGGGTGAGGCAGCGAGCAGTTGCAGGCGGGGTCTTTCGACTCCGGCCTCGCGGTGCTCGCCCTCCGCTCAAGATGACCGCGCTTGTTAAGACTCCTGCAAAGCTCCTGAAGACCTCCTGCAAAGGTGCGAACGTTTTTATCTCCCGTCTTTCCCGGCTCGACATTACCCGTTGACACTCCTCGAGGCCGTTGGTTGGATCCGCCCAGTTTTCAGCATTCGCGGATTCAGGGAAGACCGTTAGAACCGGTCACAGTCGCGCTGCGGTATCAAGTTACGAACTTTCAGCCCGGAACATTTATTGTCTCCGGGAAAACCAATCCGCATTCAAACGCGGGTGAAGGTGAGAGTGCGGATTCCCCCGTCACCGGGGGAGGAAGCTTGGAGTCCGAATACCTGGCCGTGAATAATCACGTTGTCGTCTGGCAGCGGGATGCAAACTTCATCGCAGTAATGAAGATCGACAGTGAGCTCATCGGGACACCCGGATTTGCGGTCACGGCATGTGACGGCGCGTGGAGTCGCGGAGTTTTGGAAGGTGCCTTCCATGAGCCATCGACTCTTCAGTTTCCAAGAGTCGTATATGAATCACATTGAGTCCTTGTCCGTTGCACCCGCCCCTGAGTTCCAGAGGCGCGCCCAGCAGAAGTTAGATCGCAAAACCAAGCCTCCAGGCTCCCTCGGGCACTTGGAGGAAGTCGCTGCGAGGCTGGCCGCCATTCAACAAACCCTCGAGCCGACGGTGGCTAAGAAGCGGGTCTGTATCTTCGCGGCCAGTCATGGCGTTTGCGGGGAAGGGGTCAGCGCCTATCCAGCCGCAGTGACCGGTCAGATGGTCTTGAATTTCCTCAATGGCGGGGCCGCCATCAACGTCCTGGCACGGCACGGCGGGATTGAAGTCCACGTCATTGATGTCGGCGTCGAAGATGCCGCCACTACAACGCTCGGCGAGGAACACGGCTATTTTGTCCGCAAACTGCGGCCGGGCACCAGGAATTGGCGGCGCGAACCGGCGATGACTCCGCAGGAATGCAACGCCGCTCTCGACGCCGGCCGCGAGCAGGTGCAGTTCGCTCTACGCGCTGGCATTCAGCTCCTGGGCATCGGCGAAATGGGCATCGGTAACACGTCCTCGGCTTCCGCTCTTTACGTCGCGCTGCTCGGCTTTGCGCCGGATGCGGCGGTCGGACGCGGCACAGGGATCGACGATGCGACCTTGCAGCGCAAAGTTGCCGTCGTCGCCG
>JAYTYG010000367.1:0-2248 GCA_043742585.1 Spartobacteria bacterium | reverse complement strand
CGCCTCCAAACCTCTCGCGGAGCGGCAGAAGGCCATCGAGCAAGTTTATATGGCCCTGGAAAAGCGCCGGACGGCCTTGAAGGAAACCGATACGGCAGCCATCGCCGCCTATACGGCAGACGACAAGCGTTACCGGGAACTGCTGGAGACGTTGCAGGCCGAAGCCGCCAAGCCGCCGAAATAGCCGCGAAGAAATTATGAAGGATGAAGAAAGAGACGCCTTCGGGGCTAACGCCACCAGCGAGCTCCGAATCTTCATCATTCATCCTTCATCCTTCGGGCGCCTTTGGAGCTGAGCTTGTAAAGAATCGGAGACGCGCCCTGCGCCCAGTGGCAGGGGTCCGGAAAATTGACATCTCATGCAGGAATCGCTACTCTAAAAGTATGAATGCCGTTCTCTCTGAAAAGGGCCAGGTCACCATTCCAAAAGCCATCCGCGACGACCTAGGACTGGTCGCAGGTTCCGTCCTCGATTTTACGGAAGAAAGCGGGCGGATCATTGTGCGGAAAGTGGTCGAGGAAAATCCAATTTCGGCATGGAGAGGCCGTGGACGACTGCCGACCGGAGAATCGGTTTCTGATTATCTCACGATTATACGAGAGGGCGAAAAATGAAAACGGCTCTGGATACCAGTGTGATTTTGGACGTTGTCACAGCGGATCCCAAGTGGGCGGACGCCTCGGAAAAAGCCCTCAAGGAGGCATATTCCATGGGGCAATTGGTGATTGGGGAATGTGTGCTGGCCGAACTGGCGCCCGCCTTCAGAGCTGGCGATCTTGAACATTTCCTTGCAGACTGGCGGATTCAATTTCTGCCATCCACCCAGGCCTCGGCCCTGTTGGCAGGAGAAATGTATCGTCTTTCTATTGAACGCTCAGGGGTGCGGAAGCGGGTCCTTCCCGATTTTCTAATTGGAGCGCATGCCCAGCAGCATACAGGCCGTTTACTTGCGCGAGACAGAGGTTATTACCGTGACTATTTTTCCGGTTTATTAGTCATCCAACCAGCGTCCGATTCACTGGGATTTTAGACCCTACGTTTTCCGATTTCCTGGAGTTTGGCCATTTCCCCATTTGTCGCGGGGAGCCTTCGGTCCTGTGGGCCATTTTTGGAAATTGGCCAAACTCCACGATATCAGAAATGCCGCTATCCGGCTCAGCACCATAAAGTGTCTATCCCTCTGTCACATGGCCCTCGGCTGAGGTCGTTTGGCCTGAAAATCGGCCAAACTCCAGGGCAATGCTATGCGTGGCTGCGACGGGGTAGCGCCCAAATTGGCCAACCCTGGCTGGAATACGTAATCCCGTTGGGACAGATGAGAGTCCGTTGAGACTTTTCGAATCCTACTTCTTCAACAGCTTCCGGCGCAAAAGTGCGGTGACATCTTCCAGGCCATCGACCCGCATGGCGATGGCGGCGCCGAAAAACGCGACGCTGCCCAGGCCTATCGTGCCGAAGAGATAGACCACTTTGAGCGCCAGCGGTAGCGCCGACCAATTACCAAGAACCGTGTGCTGGGCGCCCCAGCAAATCGCCGCCAGAGGGAGGCAGGCGAGCACGAGCTTGGAGAGCGTCAATATCATCAGCCGGGTTTGCAGGAGCTGCGTCTCCCGACGCATCAGGAAGTAGAGGGCGAGAAAGTTCATCATCGCCACGCAGCCCGTGGAAAGCGCCAGCCCGCGATGGCCCATGTTGAGTTTGAAGGTGAAAAGCCAGTTGAGCAAAAGATTCAGCCCGATCGCCCCAAAGCTCACCATCATCGGCGTGCGCCGCTTGTCGATCGCGTAAAATGCCGGCGCCAAAACCTTGATGCCCGAATAGGCAATCAAGCCCAGCGCGTAATATTGCAGGGCCGCCGCGGTCTCCGCCGTGCTCAGAGCGGTGAATTTGCCATGCTCATAAAGCAGGCTGATAATCGGTTGCGCCAGCAGGATAAGCCCCACGGTGGAGGGCACAGTGAGCACAAAGGCCAGGCGCATTCCGCGGGCCAGGATGGCGCGAAACTCGGCGGTGTTGCCGGTGGCGGCCGAGCGTGAAATCGCGGGCAGCGTGAGGGTGCCAATCGCCACCCCGAACATGCCGAGGGGAAGTTGCATCAGGCGAAACGCGCAATTGAGCCAGCTCACAGGCCCATCCATGGGCAGCGAGGTGGCGAAGCGCGAATTCACCATGACATTGACCTGCACCGCGCTGGCCGCGATGACCGCCGGCCCCATCAACCGCAGCACCGAGCGCACCCCTTCATCC
>JAYTYG010000366.1:0-2566 GCA_043742585.1 Spartobacteria bacterium | reverse complement strand
ATCCAGTCGGTTGATGATCGATACCTGGCCGCCATTGGCGATTTCAAAAGCGAGCAGTTCCCGCATGCCGTGCCAGAGCGTGAAGCGCCCATTGGGTTTACTGGGATGGACTTCCATGAAGGGCGGTTTACTCACCACTATCCAGTCTTCACTTTCCGCGATCACTTCGATGGGAATGATCGGTAACGTTTGTTTGGGATAAACCTGAGTGTCCAATATAGCGTCCATTCTTCACTGTTCCTCTTCCCAATTCAATGTTGGCGCGTAGACCCCGGCTCATTAAATATGGGGTCGGGATTTCCCGGCGCCCAGCGCTCCCCCCGAAAATGATTCAACTCCGTCATCTTAGTCGTATTTACGCCAATTCCGGGGCTGCCCTTGACGACGTCTCGCTCGACGTCGCCGAAAATGAGTTTGTGGCCATCACCGGCCCGAGTGGTTGCGGCAAAAGCACTTTGATGCATCTTCTCGGTGGGCTCGATAAACCGACCAGCGGCGAGCTCTTTGTCGACGGCTTGCCACTTCATGGGGCCGATGAAAAGGCGCTCACGGCTTATCGCCGGCAGAAGATCGGCATCGTCTTCCAGTTTTTCAACTTACTGCCGACCATGACGGTTTTGGAAAATGTGAGCGTGCCCTTACTTTTGCAAGGGATGGCCTTGGCGCGCGTCCGCGAAAAGGCGGAGCGCGTGGTGGATTTGGTCGGGTTAAGCGATCGCTCCAGCCATTTCATGCATCAACTCAGCGGCGGCCAGATGCAGCGCACGGCCATCGCCAGAGCCCTGGTGCATGAACCCCGGCTTTTGCTCGCCGATGAGCCCACAGGAAACCTCGATTCAGCCAATGCCGAGCAGGTGATGGCACTTCTCCAAAGAATATCTTCTCAGTGTGAAACCACCCTGTTAGTCGTCACTCACAGCGCCGATGTGGCGCGCGTCGCCTCTCGCCGCATCTCCATGCGCGACGGCAAAATTCAGCACGATACCCACCCATGATCACTACGTCCGAGATGCGCGATGTCCTTAATAGTAAATCGCTTTTCGCGGAGTTTTCCGACGAGGAGCTCGAGCAGTTTATTGCCCTGCTCGATCCGGAGGAATTCACTGCGGGAAACCTCATCGTTAGGCAGGACGAAATCGGGGACTGCATGTATATCCTAGTGCAGGGTCGGGCCAGTGTGCTGCATCATAAGGACAGCCGTGAAATTCAGTTGGCAGTGCTCCAGCCAGGCGACTTCTTTGGTGAGCTCGCTCTGGTCGATCGGGGCCTGCGCTCAGCGGACGTGTTGGCCAACGAGGATTGCGTGCTTTTGAAAATCACGCAGCCCTCAGTTTCGGCGCTTTCCGGCGTCTATCCCTCGGCGGCTTTTAAGCTCTTAATTGCCATCGGCCGGCTGATGGTCGAGCGCCTCCGCAAGAGCAATCAGCGCTACGTGGATTCCTTGCTCTTCCCGCTCGCCGAAGCGCCTTAGATTGTCAGGCAATAGCAATGACAAGTCGGTCTCTCGCCGACCCCCGGAAAGTTGTGCCGCTGATGGCCTGACCGGCTCTCAGTGAGTTGAACGCCGAGCAGAGTTGGGGTAGCGATTTGTCTGGGCAAGGATTTGTCAGTCCCCCTGCCTATCTCTGCGCCTCTGCGCCCCGCGTTAAATCCCTGCTGGACCTGCGTTTTTTTTCATAAGGGACGCATTTTTATCGTGCCCTCATCCCCCTAACGAATCACTCAGTTACGTATTATGGAGTAGGGAGGGCAACGAAAATGAAATGGGTCTACCGAATATGTGTATTGAATGTCTTGGGCATCAGCTGGGCTCTGGCTGCAACTTGGCCAACGTGGCCAACTTCGCCATTGGGGCAAAGTCCGCCAGATTCGTTGCGAGCTATCGCCGACACGCCAAACCATAGAGAAGCGCACACGCGCCGCATCGCGGGCGTCATCACCGTCGCCCTGAAGCCGCAAAGCCCGCCGATTGGCACTGATCCGGCGGCCCGGCCGGACGAGCACGCCCCGTCGTTTCCACCCTCAGAACCCATAGCCCCGGACGCATCTGTCGCACCGCCCGAGTCCCAACCTCCGGAGGCAAAGCCGCAAACCCCGCGAGTGATCGCCTATTGTGTCTTTTCGGGGATCAGTGAGCGCTTCGTAATTACCTCGGACGAAAAGTTGCTCAAGATCAGCGAGAACGGGGAGGTGGCCATGGTCGGCATCCTCACTGCGCCGATTTCGGGCGATTATTTCTGCATGATTCGCACGGAGAAATGGGTCGTCGGTGTGAGCAAAAAAGGGCATTTGGTGAGCCTGATCAGCGGGGCAATCTTGGGCGCAGTAATTCCCCTGGAGTAGTGGGCACGGTGCCGCACCGCCGCCCTTGGATCCAGTGCCAGGGCTTACGCATCTACAATCATCATTAGGAAGGTTCAGATCTTCGCATAAGGCACTTTCGGCAAGGCACCTACGCCAAAAGCGTCGTAAATATTCGGTGAAGCCCTCGCCGGAAAAAAGTTGAGGCGGCACTCATTTTAAGCGGAACACACAACTCAGGGGCCGGTATGTATTCGCTCCGGAT
>JAYTYG010000365.1:0-8579 GCA_043742585.1 Spartobacteria bacterium | reverse complement strand
AGTTCCGCCTGCGCGATCTCGCGCCCGCACTAAAAGACCAAATCCGCCAAAACTGCCGGGCTGGCCTGCGACAGCACCAAAAACGGCCCCGGAAAGGCCAGCAGCAAGCTGCCCAGCAAGGCCAACCCCAAAGCCAGCCAAAGCGCTGCGCCGAACAGCGCGGCCCCGACAGGCAGACTTGTCATCAGCACGACCGCGACGCACCTTACCGTCCCCATTTTTCGGAGCTTATCAGGATATCGTCGGGTCGAGCAGCCTGGTGTGGCGATGAGCGAGAGCTGCGCGTGCTTGCGCTCACTGGCGCGCCGCTGGATGCGGTTGCCGCTGCCCGGGCCATCGGAGGACGGCGGCTTGGACGAGTTGCGCGCAACCACGTCTCCGAAGCGGTCAACCGGCTCGGTTACCAGGCGGTTTACCACATCGTCGCGGTGGTGAGCGGCGAGCAAATGATCAAACCGGCGGCCGACACAGGCCTGGATGCAGATCAACTCTGGAAGCACGCCGTGACTGTGGCATTCGCTGCACAGTTTATCGCCAAGGGAGTGGGGGCCGACTCCTCCCTGCTCTTTACGGCCGGAGTGCTCCATGACATCGGCAAGCTCATCCTCGGTCAGGTGCTTAAAGGCGAATACGCCAAGATGATCCGAGGCAGCAGTCTCAGCGGGAAATCGCTGGAGGACGTGGAAATGAGCTGCTTTGGAGTCACGCACTCCATGGTCGGCGCGCGTCTACTGCAACGCTGGAAATTTTCCCCGCTGATGGTCGACAGCGTCTGCTACCATCACAACCCCGGCGAATCCAAGGAAGCCGCGCGCTTTGCGGCCATCGTGGAGCTGGCGGACGTGTTAGCCCATAGCGTCGAGGCAGGCGAACCGATCTCGGCGGAATCTGCGGGAACGTTCGCGAACTCGCTTGGGATCTTGGACATCGAGATGAGTGAACTCGAACGTTACTACGATGAAGTGCAGGACAGCCTGAAATTTGTCGAAGCCATGTGCCGGAGCCGCAGCTAGCCGTTGTCCAGCCCGGATAAAAAGCGATGCCGCTGCCCTAAACCGCCCACACGTCTCTTGCGCGCCACCCTCGAAGTTTCCGCTCTCAGCGTCCAGCGCGGAGACGCCCGGATTTTGGACGGCCTGAGTTGGCGAGTCGAAGCGGGCGAGCATTGGGTGATTCTCGGCTCCAATGGGTCGGGCAAAACGTCGCTCCTCAGCGCCCTGAGCGGCTACCTCACCCCCACTGAAGGCGAAATCTCCGTGCTCGGCCAACGCTTTGGGGAAACCGATTGGCGCGCCCTTCGCACGCGCATCGGACTGGTGAGCTCCAGCGTCCGGCAGTTGATGCCCGATAGCGAACCCGGGCTGCTCACGGTCATCAGCGGCAAATACGCCATGATCGACTTCTGGGGCCGAGTCACCCCCGAAGATCACGCCGCCGCGAGCCGAATCCTGCACCGCATCGAAGCTGGCCATCTGGCCGAGCGACCTTGGCGAGTCCTCAGCCAGGGGGAACGGCAGCGCATCCTGATCGGCCGGGCACTCATGGCCAAACCCAAGATCCTGATCCTCGACGAACCCTGCGCCGGGTTGGATCCCGTGGCCCGGGAACATTTCCTAGCCTTCCTGCAGCGCCTGGGAACGCAACGCGCAGCGCCGGCCCTCCTGTTCGTCACCCATCATGTGGAGGAAATCATGCCGGTGTTCACACACGCCCTCCTGCTTCGGGGCGGGCGCGCCATCGCTTCCGGGCCGAAAGCGGGGATATTGACATCGGGGAACCTCTCGGAGGTTTTCGGCGCGACTGTTATTTTACAAAAGCGGAATCACCGTTACTCCCTGCAAGTGCGCTCGGACACCACTCAGGTTCTGTGAAACGCTGACGAGCGACGCGCGCCGACTCCGTTAGAGGCCCGTGCAGCGCCACGGAGAAGGTTTGGCCAAGCGGCACCGGGAGCGAACGAATTCTATCCAAACCAACCAAGCGCAGGACAACATCTATCCACTGCAAGCAGGAACACTTGCAGAACAGCGAGGCCAAGAACTGCGATCTTCCAGAGTAACCAAACTTCCTTTCGGGCGCTGGCGTTTATCCTGCTAATGCGGACGCGCCAGCGGGCGTCCCTGTCGGATTCCTGCACGCCAACTGCAATCTCCAGCCCTATGACCGACGTCCCCCTCTCTTTCATCCACAGTCATTCGTCCCTACGCCGACGCTTCGCGCGGTGGCTGCCCTTGGTCCTTGGCCCGTTGAGTCTGCTTGCCTGCGTCACTTTGGCCCAGGATGAAAACAAGCCCGCGCTGACTCCGCCGGCGATGGAAGAAATCAGTCCCGGGGTGTATAAGATTGGCAAGATGCGGTTAGACAAAGCAGCGGGCACGCTATCCTTGCCCGCTGCGATCAACATGGACTTTGGCTTGGTGGAATACGCGTTGGTGACCCCGCAAGGCAGCACCCATGAAAGCACCTTGGTCACTGACATGCAGCCCAGCGACATCCATTTTGCCATGCTTCTGCTCGGGGCAAAAGGCGCCCCGGCCGACACCGCTCCGGGGAACGCCCCGCGCTCGGGGCAGATCGATATTGAATATTTGCGTAGCTTGCTCAAGCCCAAGGGCGACGCGATCAGCCTCACCGTCAAGTGGACTGAAGAGGGCACGGAGAAAACCGCGCAGCTTGAAGATTGGCTAATCGACAACCAATCCAACGAAGTCATGAAAAGCGGCCCCTGGCTCTATACGGGGTCGATGCTGGTCGGCCAAACCTTCCTGGCCCAAGCCGACGGAAACATCATCGCAGTGATCACCGCTCCGTCGGCCCTGATCAATAACCCCCGCCCCGGCAGTAGCAACGACAAGATCTGGTTCTCCCACCGAGACAGTATTCCAGCCAAAGACACCCCAGTCGAACTGACGATCACGCTCTTAAAACCCGCTGCGGGGGAAACAGGCGAGGCTGTGTCGCCAACCACCCCGGCGCGCCGAGTAGAACCAGCACCGACTGCGCCGCCAAAAGTCGCGACCCCGAAATCTTCCAAAACCAAATCGAAATGAAAACCGTCCTACTTTTCCTATCTGTGAGCGCGCTTTGTGCCGCGCCGGTAATGGCCGCCGAGCCAATGGCTAAAAAAGCCGAGAACGTCTCATTCCGCAACGAGGTGCAACTGGCGATCGACCGAGGGCTCACCTTTCTAAAGACGCAGCAAAAGCCCGAGGGCTACTGGTCTAGCGACGAGCACCCCGGGCTCACCGCGCTCCCGCTCAATGCGTTTCACCGGGATCCGGCGGGAACTTACCGGGAGGGCAAACAGGATTTCCTCAAAAAAGGTTACGCCTACATTCGATCCACGGCCCAGCCCGACGGCGGCATCTACGTCAAAGGCCTCTCGAATTATAACACCTCGCTGGCACTGGTCGCCCTGCTCAACACCGGCCTGCCTCAAGACGAGCCGCTCATTACCAAAGCGCGCTCCTTCATCATCGGTCAACAAACCAAAAACATGGCCGTGGAATCCCTCGATGGCGGGATCGGATACGGCCCCACGGGCGTCAACCCCAAACGCCAGCATCCGGACCTCGACAACACATTGGTCTCGCTCGAAGCGCTCCGGACGTACCAAGCCGCCCGGCCCAACGTGGAGATCGCGCCCAAAGACGATCTCAACTGGGCGGCCGCCATCGAGTTTATCAGCCGCACTCAAAATCTGCCCAGCCACAACCCTAAATCGAGCAGCGCCGAGGCGGACAAAGGCGGCTGCGTTTATTACCCAGGCTTTAGCAATGCCGACCCTGTGGACGGCCCCAAAGCCCTGCGCAGCTATGGCAGCATGAGTTACGCGGGCTTATTGAGCTTTATCTTTGCCGACCTAAAAAAAGACGACGCCCGAGTCATCGCAGCACTCGAATGGCTCAACAAAAACTATTCCATCGAGGAAAACCCCGGCCTGGGCAACTCCGGCCTCTACTACTACTACCATCTGATGGCCAAAGGGCTGACGGCCGCCGGCATCGAACAACTCGAGCTCGCCAATGGCAAAAAAGTCGATTGGGCGCCGTTATTGGCGGAAAAAGTCATCGACCTGCAAAAGGGCGACGGGTCCTGGGCCAACGAGTCGGCGCGTTGGATGGAAAAAGATCCGGTCCTGGTCACCAGCTACTGCGTGATCACGCTTGAGATCATCTACCACCGACTCTAAAAACGCGGCATACCGGCCCGTGCGTATTCGCTGAACTCGTCGAACGCGATGAGGAACCCACCCGGAAAGTAATAGCGCGGCCCAAGGGTTTCGAGCCACCCGGAACGGATGCCGAAAGCGCATCAAAAGCTGTCTCTGGCGAGATACTGCTGGGCCAGCGCTTTTCGGCTGACTTTACCGCGCTCATTGGTGGGGATCTCGTGCAATAGCCACACATCCTTGGGGCGCTGCCAGGAGCTGAGATTGGCGTTGAAGAATCGTAAAATCGCAGCGCGATCCACGCCTGGTTCCGTGGTGACGCAGGCGATGGGTTCTTCCCCGCGCAGCGCCGATGGGACGCCAAACACCACGACCTGAGTCACGCCGGGACATTCCAAAACCCGCTCCTCGATCTCCACAGGATTGAGCTTGCGGCCCGCAATATTAATCACATCCGAAGCGCGCCCTTCGATGCGCAGCCCGGTGTCGCTGGCGCTCAGCATATCATTGGGAACAAAGCACCCGGCGCCCAGGATCAGCGGCTCATCATTCGGATAATAGCCATCCCCAACCGCTGCGCTCCGGACCGAAATGCGCGAGGCCGCTTCGGCTGTCAGGCCTTCAATCTGCACGCCAGCCAAAGCGCGCCCGACAAAGCCTTCGACATAGTCCGCGGAGGTCGAGGCGTCATAGGCAATCCCTCCGCATTCCGAGGCGCCATAAAAGGTCTGAATTTTTTGCCCGAATTGGGCGGTGAACCGTTCGGCCATGAGCTTTGGCAAAGGGGCGCCCGCCGAAATGCAAAGTCGCAGATGAGGGAGGGCCGGCGCGGATTGTACATCCACAAACTTTTGATAAAAGATCGGCATCCCAGGGAAAACAGTGGCGCGACTGCGAGCGAGATCATTGAGGACAGCGCGCGGGATGCGCTCCTCACTGGCGACGAACGGCACGCCGCAGGCCAGGAGCGGAGTGATCAAGTTGCTGAAGCCGTAGGAATGAGAGAATGGGATGACGCCAAAATTCAAATCGTCCTGAGACAACCCCATCGTCTGGCAGATATTAAGGCAGTCGGCCAGCAACTGCGCCGTCCGGAATCGGATCACGCGAGGGGCGGCCGTCGTGCCAGAGGTGAGCTTGAGTAAGTCCGGGGCGAGCCCGCTCCACACATTCGGGGAAGTCGGCGCGAGCGACTCCACTTTTCCACCGGGAAGCACGAGGGCGCAGACGCGACAAGTCTCAAAGACGCGGGCGAGTTCGACCGCCTCCATGTGCTGCCCCAAAGGCAGCGCGATGAGTCCGGCACGCATGAGGGCGAGAAATAAGGCGGGCCAGGCCGGGCTGTTGCCGATCTGTATTGCCACCACTGCCCCCGGGGCGATGCCGGCCAGGGCGCGGGCCCAATCCGAGGCCTCGCGTTCAATGGCGTTGAATGTCCGCAACGTGTCCCCTGCTGGAGAGAGAATGGCGGGATGCGGCCCGCGTTGAGCGAGGATGACTTGCCAATGCGAAAGCAGAGCGTTTTGAGGCCGATCAGCCGTGGAAAAAGGATTCAATGAAATGGAGATTCTTTTTGGTTGCAGCACGAGAGGAGGCGGCTAGTGTCTAACTCCCTTTTCAAGCCATGAAAGCAGATATTCATCCCAACTACACTGAGACCACGATCGCCTGCGCGTGTGGAACCGCCTACCACACTCGTTCAACCCGCAAGGATCTAAAGATCGGCATCTGTGCTTCATGCCATCCTTATTTTACGGGCGAACAAAAATTTATTGATACAGCAGGACGGATCGAGAAGTTCTCGCGTCGTTACTCTGGCATGCAAATGCGCGCCGAGAAAAAAGCTTAGTTACATAACAACCAATTTCCAAACGGTGAAGGTGCCAAGTGCGCCTTCACCGTTTTGTTTTAAATCGTGCGGGAATTAGGCACGACTCGGAAACCACAGGGCGTGGCCGGGATTCCAAGACTGCAGTGAGTTAGTTAGTAAGCGCCGTTTCATTGTTCGGAGTTCCTATGGATTTTGCCCCGCTCATCATTAAAAAGGCTGAAAGATTCCGCGAACTCGAAGCCGAGATCGGCTCCAGTAATCTGTACGACGATCCCGCCCGGGCGAAGGACGTGCTGCGCGAGCACACTCGCATTAAAGAGCTGCTTGCGACTTGGGATGATCTGCAAAAGGCGCGCCGCGAGTTGATCGAAAATCAGGCGCTGGCTTCCGGTCACGACAAGGAGTTTGCCGAGATGGCCCAGGCGGAGATCCCGGGGTTGGAAAAGCAGATCGTGGCGCTGGAATTAGCGGCCCAACTTTCGCTGCTGCCTCCTGACCCCAATGAGGATCGCGATGCCATTGTCGAAATCCGCGCAGGGACAGGCGGTGACGAAGCGGCGCTATTTGCAGCGGACTTGTATCGCATGTACACGCGCTTTGCGGAGGCCAACCAGCTCAAGATCGAGCCTCTGGAGTCGAGTCCCTCCGAACTCGGGGGCCTGCGCGAAATGATTTTCAAAGTCTCGGGGCTCTCCGTGTTCCGCAAGCTGCGGTACGAAAGCGGCGTGCATCGCGTGCAGCGCGTGCCTTCCACCGAGACCCAGGGCCGCATCCACACCTCCACGGCCACGGTCGCAGTATTACCCGAAGCCGAAGAAGTCGATTTCGAGCTAAAGGCTGACGATCTGCGGATCGACGTCTGCCGCTCCGGGGGACCCGGCGGGCAAGGCGTTAACACCACAGATTCCGCAGTTCAGGTGTTGCACATTCCCACAGGCACGATCGTGCGTTGTCAGGACGGTCGCAGCCAGCAGAAGAACAAAGCCAAGGCGTTGCAAATCCTGCGCTCCCGGTTGCTGGAACGTAAACAGAACGAGGAGCACGAGAAATACGCCGCGCACAGAAAAAGCCAGATCGGCAGCGGCGGCCGCAGCGAAAAAGGGCGCACTTATAATTACCCGCAAAACCGGGTCACGGATCACCGGATCAATTTGACGCTGTATAACTTGGACTCATTTTTGGAAGGCAACATTGCCCAGATGCTTGAAGCCTTGCAAACGCAGGACATGGAGGAGCGCCTGGCGGAAGCGAGCCTCGACGGAGCAGCGTTCCAGGGTTGAGCGTGCGAGCATGAAAACCGTCCTCGAAGTCATTCAGGCGACGACGACTTATTTTGAGAAGCACGAGATCGAAAGTGCCCGGCTCAATATCGAGCATTTGCTGGCTCATGTACTCGGCAAACGGCGCATGGATCTTTACATGGAGTTCGACCGCCCGGTCAGCGACGAGGAGCTCAAGCCCCTGCGCGAACTTGTGCGGCGGCGATCTACCGGCGAACCACTTCAGCATTTATTGGGTACTGTGGAGTTTTGCGGGCGCACGTTCCGCTCCGACAAGCGGGGACTGATTCCACGGCCGGAAACCGAACAACTCATCGAACAGATTCTGGCCGAGCGCCGCGACTACCGGCGGATTCTGGACGTGGGGACAGGCAGCGGGATCATCGCATTGACGCTGGCGGCTGAACTGCCCGAGGCGCAGGTGGAGGCTGTGGACATTTCTAGGGACGCCCTGGCGTTGAGCGCGGAGAACGCGGAGCGGCTGGGTCTAAGCGGACGCGTGACATTTGCGGCGGGCGACCTACTCGACCAAGCCCAGGGCCAATTCGACCTCATCGTGGCCAACCTGCCTTACATCGATTCCGCCCTCATCCCCACGCTTTCCAGGGAAGTCCGGCACGACCCGCTCAACGCCTTGGACGGTGGCGCCGAAGGCCTCGAACTTCTGCTCAAGCTGCTGCCGGCCTCCAAAGCGCATTTAAACGGGTCGCTGGCGCTGGAGATCGGGCACGACCAATCCGAGCGGCTACAGGAAGAGTTGCGGCGTTTGGAATATAAAGACGTCCGAGCTACAACCGACTACCAAGGGCGCAACCGATTTATTTTCGCAAGACATGGATAAAATTCTCGTTCACGGCGGGCACTCACTTTCAGGCTCGGTAAAAATCAGCGGCTCGAAAAACTCGGCGCTCCCGATTTTAGCGGCCACGCTCCTCACCAAAGAGCCCTGCGTGATCCATCATGTGCCGGATCTCAGCGACATTCATTACATGTTGCAGATCCTCTCCCATCTCGGCGCCGAAGTCGAACGCGCCAGCGGTACCGTGACGGTTCGCGCCGAGAAGATCCGCACCGTGGCGCCCTACGAGATCGTGCGAAAGATGCGCGCGTCGGTTTGCGTGCTCGGGCCGCTGCTTGGGCGCGAGAAAGAAGCCACAGTCTCGCTGCCCGGGGGTTGCGTGATTGGGGACCGGCCCATTGACCTGCACCTCAAAGGATTTGAGGCCCTCAACGCCGCGTATCGGGTGGAGCAAGGCAACGTCAAAGTCTTTGCAGGCCAGCTCCGCGGCGGACTGAT
>JAYTYG010000364.1:0-6457 GCA_043742585.1 Spartobacteria bacterium | reverse complement strand
CCGCCCGCAAGCTGGTTAAAGCTCACGATTACGGCCCCTGCAGTGGAGGCCGTGATAGAGCCAGTGGTCACGATTTTGTCCGTAGTGGTCACCAGGCTCCCCAGATCGAAAGTGATGCGACTCGGAGCAGAGGATCCGCCATTAAAAGTGAGGGCGCTCCCGAGGGTGAGCGTGCCGGTGGCGCCGTCGCGAAGATCGATCCCGCCACCGGCGTCGACGGTGACGGCGACGTTCACGGTCCCGGTGCCACCGAGGGCAGCGCCCGAGTGGACGTTGATTAAGCCGGAGCTGGAGTAAGTGCCGGTCACCAACAAAACACCGGCATCGATGTTCGTGGTGACGGCAGAGTTAATGGCGCCGGAGAGCGCCAGCGTGCCGAGGCCGCTCTTATTTAAACTGCTGCCGGCAGAGCCCGTAATACTGCCGCTCAGCTTGGCGTCGATGCTTGCGGCCCCATTATCCACCCGGATGTTGCGCCCAGCGCTGCCCAGATCCAGGGCATTTTGGAAATCCACGGTGTGCGTGGCCGAGGCCGCCCCGAGGATCAATGGATTGCCATTAAACCCGGTCGTAGCATCCCCCCAGACAACCGTGCTCGCAGCGCCTCCGAGATTCACCGCGCGGTTGGCGCCAAAGGCCGCCCAGCCGCCATTTCCATCGAACCGCACTTGAGTCGACCCATTGCCCAAACTGCGGACGAAATCGCCATTCCCGAGTCCGATGACACCGCCATTGATACTGAGATTGCTGTTTGAGGAAAGGGCGCTGGCGCTACTGATCAGAAGGATACCGGCGTTAACGCTCGTCTGCCCCGTGTAAGTATTCGACCCCGAGAGCTCCTGCGTGCCGGTGCCGACCTTCACAAGACCCATGGTGCCGGTCGAGTTACGGAAGATGCCGCTAAATGTGCCCGACCCGTTATTGTCACCCACCGTCAGCGTCCGGGTATCCCCATAGGCCGTGGCATCGATGGTGCCTCCGCCACTCAGCGCATCCACAAACACCGACTCCCCTCCCCAAATATCGAAGTTCGCCCCGGAAGCGATGTTCATTGAGGCCAGATTATTAGTCCAGTGGCCGCCAGACCAACCGCCGTTTCTCAATGTCCCCGCTTGGATGTCGATCAAGCCGCCCGACATGTTGAATGTCACCTGGTGATTGCCGCCCTGGCCATCCAGTCCCAGCACCCCGGAGCCCGTCTTGAGAAATGTGCCGGCGCCGCTGACAGTCGTCCCGCCGGATTTGCCGATCGCCACATTGACGCCGTCTCCGAGGCGCGCACTCACACCGGTGCTGACGTTGAATTCGAGCGTCGCCCCGCTCGAGATGGCGAATGCGCTCGAAGCGTTGCTGGCGTCCACAAATCGTAGCGTTCCCCCGGTGATCGTGGTCGAGCCGCTGTAATTGACATTGCTGCCGGTGGCGGTGTTGGCGGTGATATTCCAAGTGCCCGCGCCACTCTTGACAATGGATAGCGAGGTGGCGGCCCCGTCGGAGATGACGCCGCTGATCGTGTTCGCGTTGGTGTTGCTGCCACTGAGTGTCAGGACGGTGGCCCCGGCCGCCCCGCCGGTGACAGCGCCACCGATATTCAAAGTGCCCGCGCCCGCCGCCGCTCCGCTGGCGCTGTTGTTGGAAAAAGTGTAGGTGCCGCCTTGGATGGCCAGCGGCGCATTCAAATTCTCAATCGCGTTGGAAGCCGTGAGCGTGTTGAGGATCTGCACGATGCCGCCGCTGCTCAAGAGCAGCGAGTTGCCCCCGGTGGTGCCGATGAAGTAGTTCCCGGCCGCAAGATTGAAGCTGATGCTGCTGAGGTTCTGGGTCGCGGAATCGATCAGAATCGGCGACCCGGTCAGGCCCCAGGTATTGGCGATGGCGGCGTTGAAAGTTGCCACGTCGATAACCGTCGTGCCGCTCGTCGCGCCCGGGGCGGCGATGTCACCATCCCAGTTGGCGGCCGTGGACCAGTTGGCATCCACACCGCCGCCGTCCCAGGTCTGGCTGGCCGCCTGTGCGAGTGGCGCAGTCCAATGCACGGCCAGCATGACCGCGATGGAGCCGACCAGAATCCGTGTGGACGCTTGTCGGAAGTTTGAATGAGTATCGTTTGAATGCCGTTTAATCACTGTGGCGGCAGAAGGTCAGGGGGAGGGGGGCGACCGATATACGTATAAAACGCTAGGTGAAAACCCTTAGTATAGCAAGGATTGCGCAGGAGTCCCGCCTGGGGCCTGTTTCCACAGGGCGAGGAAGTCAGCGGGCGATCCTGCCCGATGGCGAATCGGCGAGTCGCCGAAGTTTAGCCGAAATCAGTAAATGAAAACCGCAGAGAACGCAGAGCACACAAAGGATTTGTGGATCCTTTAGCTCTGCGATCTCTGCGGTTAAATGAGCTCTCCTGGCCGCCCGCCAATTAAGGCAGCAGCTCGCGGTACGGCTTGTTCTGCCGATAAAGCTCCACGCGGCTTTTGATCTCCTCCTGCACTGGCGCAGGCTCATTGCCGCAGGCGGCGATCGCCAGATCCTGGCATTTCACGGCGTTGCCGAAATCGCCGCTCTCAGCGTAAGCGGCAGCGAGGGTGTCGAGGTAGCCGCTGTTTTTCCATTGCGTGAGCTCGCAGGCGCGAGTCGACAGTCCGACCGCTTTCACTCCATTTCGCAGCGCGTCCTTCGGGCCGGTGCAAAGCAGCCATGCATAATCGTTCCAGCCCTGCGCCACGTCCTTGTTGCGCTCAATGCTGGTCGCGTAATCCGCCAGCGCTTTTTCGATCTCGCCCATGAGATAAAACGTCGACGCGCGCCCCAGTAAAGCCCGGGGTTCGCCGGGATCGATCGCCAGGATCGTGGTGTAATCTTCGATCGCTTCGGCGCGCTGCTTGTCCACGCGCCGCAATTCGGCGCGTCCGAGCAGGGCGCTGATTTCCTTGGGATCGAGCTTCAGCGCGGCTTCGAAATCGGCGAGCGCCCTGGCCTCGTCATTGAGGGCTCCAAAACAATAGCCGCGCTGCACCAGGAGATGTGGGTCGTTGGGTAGAATCTCCGCAGCGGCAGTGAGATCCTCCGCCGCGCTTTGAAATTCGCCCTTGGCGAGATTGGCGGCGCCACGCCCGGCGTAGGCCACGGGATCCTTGGGATCGAGTTCGGCACAGCGATCGAAATCGCGGATCGCGTTGTCGAAATCGCGCTGCAACATCCGGGTCTGGCCGCGGGCCTGAAGTGCGGCGAGGTTCTTGGGATTAAGGCTCAGCGCGCCATCGAGATCGGCGATCGCCGCGAGTAAATAGCCGCCCTGCCCGTGCAGCAGGCCACGGCAATACAGCGCCACCTCATTGCGCGGATCGATGCGCAGCGCGCCGTCGAAATCCGCCATGGCCGCGTCGAAATTGAACTTCTTCTGGTAAACAAACCCCCGGACAGCCCTGGCCTCGGCGTTCCCTGGCGCCAGGCGCACGGCTTCATCCAAGTCTTCAAGCGCCCGATCCAGCGCTCCTCGATCCGCCCTCAATCGGCCCCGCCAAAGCCGCGCGGCGGGATCTTCCGGCTTTTCATTGAGCGCGGCATTGAGCGCAGCAAGAGCGCCATCGAGATCCTTGCGTCCGAGCGCCTCTTGGGCCCGAGCCAGATAATCAGGCGCCACGGCTTGAATTGCTGCGAGGCTGCCGCAGGTCAAGGCCAGCAGCGTGGAAACCGAAAGCGTCAGACGCCGGAGCTGTAGAGGATTCACGGGCGCGGATGATTCACCTGGATCCCGCGAAGAGCAAGGTTCCAGAACAGTGCGCACCCTGAGCGGCGCATCTCCGTAATTTTACAAGCGCAGCTCCAGGAGGGCGCGAATGATGAAGGATAAATTATGAATGCCGAAGATTCGGACAACGCAGGTGCCGTTATGCCCAAAGCCGTTTCCCTAACCCGTGGGTTTCTGGAGTTTGGCCATTTCCTCATCCGTGGCGGAACATCTGAGGCTGACGGTTCGGTCCTGTGGCCATTTATGAAAATTGGCCAAACTCCACACGCCGGAGGCGTATCAAGATAATAATTCTACTTTGTTGCGTTTGTGAATATTCGGTGTTCGCATCTCAATTCTTGAGGATTTAACGCGGAGCAAGCCGCAGAGGTTCAGAAGGGCCGGATAGTGCTCGGGCCGGTCGAAGGGGAAGTTATGAAGTATGAATGATGAGAATTCGCAGGCTCACCCTGTCACTTTGTCTTCCTGTTACCCCGCTTAACAAAGTGGAACTAAAGCGCGATCTCTATGCGGCTCCCGGATTTCACGAGCGTTGCCGGCTGTTTTGTGGTCTTGCCGCCCGCCGTTACCTCGATCGTATAGTCTCCAAGAAAACCCCTCAGATTCACCGCGCCCGTCGCGTCTGTGACCAGATCGGCGTTGGTCCACCATTCGCGGAATACCATGTCATACCAGACTTTGCCCGCAGGCCGTAGCTGCCAGTCTTTGCGCCAACTCGCGGCATTCGGGATCCAGTGACGCTTCTCCCAAAATCCCCAGGTCATGATCCCAATTGTGGCCGGATGCGCGAAGACGGCTGTCATGAAATCCCGCGTATAATCGGCCTGCGCGTCTTCCTCCCAGACATCGACATCGAATTCAGTGACTTGGATCGCGAGACCGAGGGAGGCGAAGCGATCGAGCACTTTCCACAAGCGGGGCGGGGGAGTGAGTTGCGAGTTGAAGTGGCCTTGCATCCCGATGCCCTGCACCGGGGCACCGGCGTCGAGCATCGTGCGGATGGTGCGGAAATAATGGTCCTGATGCGCCTGGCCCGTGCCGCCATTGGAAAGGATACCGTAATCGTTGATGAACAGGAGCGGCTTGGGATCAATCTCATGGGCGAGCTTGAAGGCGTCGGCGAGGATGCCATCGCCGAGCACTTTCTGCACGTCGTTGTTTGTAAACGGTTCGTTTAGAACGTCCCATTCCGTCAGTTGCCCCTTGAAGGCGCTCACCTCGGCGCGGATGTGCTCCATAATACGTTGGCGCAGTGCCTCGGCCGGTAATGTCGCCAATTCCTTCGGCAGATTCTTCCACCCCGGCCACAGCAGGCAGTGCCCGCGGACGGCGAGTCCCGCGTCCCGCAGCAATTGCACGGAGTCGTGGGCGAGTTTTGGGTTCCGCTCGAAACGTTCCCATTTCATGTCATTCTCAATGACCGCTTTGTTGAAGGACCGCGCGATCACATCGCGATACATGTCCCCGTCGGCGCCGCTTTTGAACAACTCCTCCCCGGCCACCGCGCTGCCAAAACCGTAGGCGTGCTTCTGCATTCGCACCGCCACCTTCGCGCCCGGCACCGCTTTGCCGTTGGCGCTGCGCACCAGTACGCTGAGTGCCCCCTTGCGCTCTTTATCGATCCGCGCGGCCGCCTCCCTGCGCCACAACGCGTCGGGCTCGCGGCCCTGATAGGTAAGCGGGGTAAATGGGAGGCCGCGGCGGCCGATCTGCCGGCCATAGTTCCACAACTGTAGCTCGCCAATCTCGATCGCCTGCGCATCGTAGCCGGCATGGAAATGGACCAGCGCCTCGCCGGCCGCGTAGTCGTCGGCGCTTTCCATCGGGATGTAAAACTTTGACCACTGCGCCGACGCTTCGAATGGATAGTTGCTCGACTTGGAGTATGGCTCCTTGCCTAGCTCGAAAACAAATGCGCTCTGTGCCGTCCCTCCGTTGCCCGCTTGCGTGGCGCGCGCGTAAAAGACCGCTAGCAGCGCGTCCCCTTTTTTCACCGCCTGATTGTTGCGCACGCTTGTTTGCAGACTCCACGGATTGGGCTGGAGCCGGGCGGTTGTCATTCGCAGGGCCTTGGTGAAACCCGGCGCGGTCACCACGTCGACCCAATCGGAGCTGCCGTCTTTGGAGTCTTTGGCGATGCTGGAGGCCAGCGTCTGCAACGCATTTTCGGCCAGCACGGGCTGGGCTGGAGGTAGTTTTGCAAAAAGTTCATCCTGCTCGGCAATACCAGCCAGCAATGTGCCGGCGGTCAACAGGAACGGTGCAAGGAGAGCGGCGACTGCATTCATGCCCGCATCCTAATTCGAGGAATGAGGAATGCGGAATGACGAATGACGAATGCGGAATGACGAATGACGAATGCGGAATGACGAATGACGAATGACGAATGCCGAATGCCGAAGATTCGGAGGACGCCGGAGCCGCTATGTCCGAGGGCCTTTGGCGGCTATGAGCCTGTCGGACTTAGGCCGTTTTTGGCCAAAACAGGCACTTTCCGACCATGGCAATGCCCCTAAAACACAATAAAAACGCGATAGCGGGCATCTTGGTGCGTCGCGTTTCATACGCATACGTAAGTCCGACAGGCTCCTAGTTGCACCCTGGACCTGGAGTTTGGCCAATTTCGCGCGCTCCCCCTGTCGTGGCAATGCATCGCATAGCCCCGGAGTTTGGCCAATTATTTCCACTTTGTTAAGTGGGGTAACAGGAAGA
>JAYTYG010000363.1:0-2497 GCA_043742585.1 Spartobacteria bacterium | reverse complement strand
TGATTCTTCTTCCTGCTATCGATCTAATGTCCGGCGAAGTTGTACGACTCCGCCAGGGCAAAGCCGACCAAAAGACAGTTTACTCGAATGACCCCGCCGCTTTTGCACGGCAATGGGAAGCCGAAGGCGGCGACTACCTGCACATCGTGGATCTCGATGCCGCATTTACCGGTCAACAAATGAATCTGGACTCCGTGCGCGCGATCACTGCTGCCATCAACATTCCCTGCGAACTCGGCGGCGGCATGCGTGACGAAGCCGCCATCACCCGCGCCTTCGAAGCTGGCGTCTCGCGCGTGGTCATCGGCACTCGCGCGGCTGAGTCACTGGATTTCGTGCGCGATATGGCCAGGACCTTTGGCGGCCAACGCATCGCGGTCGGCATCGACGCCAAGAACGGTTTAGTTTCCCTCAAAGGCTGGACCGAGATGTCCACTCTCAGCGCTGTAGAGTTAGCCCAGCGCGCACAGGATGCAGGCGCCGGCACTATCATCTATACCGATATAGCCACCGACGGCATGATGCAGGGACCTAACTTCTCGGAGATGGAGAAAATGCTGGAGCTCTTGGAATGTCAGCTCATCGCCAGTGGCGGCGTATCCTGCGAGGCCGACGTCAAGCGACTTGGCCAAATGACTGGGCTCTATGGCTGTATCATAGGCAAAGCCCTCTACGACAAAGCTGTCAGCCTTCCAGCGCTCACCGCTCACCGCTAACTCCCCTTATTATGCGCGTTCTTTTTCTCGACTGTAACTCCGGCATCAGCGGAGACATGACTGTAGGTGCCCTCTGCGATCTCGGAGTCAAACCTTCCACGTTGGAATGGGAACTCGCCAAGTTAGATCTTGGCGACTTCCACATGCACTTTGAGCGCCAGCAACGCAAAGGCATTGAAGGCGTCAAGTTCAGCATTCACGAGGGCGCAGTCCATTCCCACACGCAGGATGAGCCTCCCGCCCACCAACACGGGCCGGAGTGCGAACATAGTCACTCCGAACACAAACACGTGCCAGACTGCGATCATGGTCACGCCGAGCATAAACACGGTCCAGACTGCGACCATGGTCACACCGAGCATAAACACGGTCCAGACTGCGATCACGGCCACGCTGAGCATAAGCACGAAGGCCATGAGCACAGCCATTCCCACGGCGTCAGTCACCGTCAAATCCGGGCGCTGATCGACTCAAGCGATCTCTCAGCGTTTGTTAAAAAACATGCGCTCTCCATCTTTTCCCGCATCGCTGTGGCGGAGGGCAAAATCCACGGGCAACCGCCTGAGGATGTCGAGTTTCACGAAGTCGGCAGCCTGGACTCAATCGCTGACATCATCTGTGCCTGCGTCGGGATGGAAGCCCTCAGCGTGGATAAAATCCTCGCCTCCCCGCTCGTTGATGGACACGGCTTTATGAATTGTCAGCACGGCACGCTGCCAGTCCCAGCGCCGGCCACGCTCGAAATCCTCAAAGGCATTCCCCTCGGGCAAACCGACGAGCCCTACGAATTAGTCACCCCCACCGGCGCCGCCATCATTGCCGAATTCGCCTCCTCTTTCGCTCGGATGCCACAGCTTAAGATCGAAAAGATCGGCTACGGAATCGGCACCCGAGAGCTCGCCTCCCGGCCGAATGTATTGCGGGCGATCCTCGGCGAATTAGTCGAATCCTAGCGCCATGAGCGGCGGATACGCCACGGATACGGTCATCCGCCTGGAGACCAATCTCGATGATCTATCTCCGGAGATAACCGGAGCGGTCATGGACCAACTTTTTTCAGCAGGCGCGCTGGATGTATGGTTCACGCCGATTCAGATGAAAAAGAACCGCCCGGCGATTGCGCTCAGCGTGCTTTGCGATCCGGCGCAGGAGACAGCTATGGCTGACATTATTTTCCGGGAAACCAGCGCGTTCGGATTACGGCGGGACACCGTTGTGCGCCTAAAACTGGAGCGCCGGTTTGAGCAGGTGGAAACGCCATTTGGCGAAGTGACAATCAAGCTCGGCTTGAAAGCGGGCGAAATAATCCAGATCGCACCGGAATTCGAATCCTGCCGGACACTTAGCCAATCCACCAAGCAACCCCTGCAGACGATCTATCAAGCAGCGCACAGAGCTTACGAGCTTAAGCTCAACCGAATCTAACTAATTAGATCCGCTCTTAAAAGATACCAGGGCCTACGCATCTAAAGTGATTATTGAAAAGTGCAGGTCCACCCACAAAGCACTGGCCGCAAAGCACCTACGCCAAAGGCGTTACGCCCTCCAGCCCAGGGTTGCGAGGAACGAGCTACCCTGGGAACCGTCGAAGGAGAGCATCCAACCCCAACGGGAGTTGCGCCCGGGATCGACCGTTGGCGGGACCGCGTTGCGGTTCGATCGGCGCTGGCTGAGTCCCAGGATAGGCCCGCAGCGGCATACGCGTCAACTTAAGCTGCGGAAGCCCACTGGGTATTGAAATTCGGACGTTTGCGCTTGTCGTAGCAGCAGTATTTTACCAG
>JAYTYG010000362.1:0-6673 GCA_043742585.1 Spartobacteria bacterium | reverse complement strand
GACTTCCATGATGGGTTCGAGCAGCTCGAGCAAGGCGTTGAGCTTGGCGCTCTCCGACTTCGTATCGGTGTGATTCACCAACTGCGGATGACAGCAAATCTGGCGGAGCCGCAGCAGCGAGGTGAGAACGTTGAAGCGCGCCTTATCGAGTTCACGCGCTGTCTTAAGTTTAAGCAAATGCTGTCGCGCCGTTTTAAGCTCCGCCATGTAGAGCACCGCCTGCGCCCCTTCCAGCGCGCAGCTCAGATCTTCTTCAATCCGGTCCGGCAACTCGCTGGCCACCTCCTTCTTCGTCCGCCTCAGCACAAAGGGGCGCACCCGGGCCGCAAGGCGTCGGCGCGCCAGTGGATCGGTGCGTTGATCAAAGAGTTTGCCAAATTCCGCGCGCGGCCCGAGCACGCCGGGCATGGCGAAAGTCATGATGCTCCAGAGATCCAAGAGCCGATTTTCGATGGGCGTTCCGCTCAGGGCCAGGCGATGTGTGGCTTGGAGATTGCAGGCGGCTTTGAAAGTCTGGGAGGCCGGGTTCTTGATGAATTGCGCTTCATCGAGAATCACAGCCTGCCAGGGGACTGCGGCGAGCTCCTCCTCGAGCAAACGGATTTGTGTATAGTTTAGAACCAGCAGATCACAGTCGTTCACCGCAGTTTTCAGATCCAAACCGTGACCGGATTTCCATACTTTCACCCGCAGTCCGGGTAGGAAGCGAAGAGCTTCACTCTCCCAGTTATCGACCACAGATTTCGGACAGACCACCACGCTGGGGCCGCCCGGGGTCTCGGCGCGCAGCCAGGCCAGCCAAGTCAGGGTTTGGAGGGTTTTGCCCAAGCCCATGTCGTCGGCGAGCAAACCGCCAAAGCTGTTCGTGGCCAGGTAGGCCAGAAAATGAAACCCTTCGACCTGATACGGGCGCAACTGCGCGGTGATGGCCGCAGGCATGGGCGGCGTGACCCGGGTCTGGATTTCCTTGGCCCGACGCTTGACGAGCGCCGCCTGCTTTTTCGAGAGGAAACGTTCGGTCTGCGCGTGGGCGAGCTGGATGGCATGCACGCGCATGGGATCGCTTGAGAATTGACGCGCATTGAGGCCCAGATCCGCCAGATGCAGTTCATCCTCTTCGCTGAGCTCGAAGGCGAGTCGGCGCCAGCCCTTGGCCCCGAGCCGCACGAACTTGCCACGGGCATTGAGCAAGGCCTTGAGCTCGGCCTCGGTGAACTCGGTATCGCTGACCTTGAGCGTGAGCTGGATGTCGAACCAATCCGTCTTCTTCTCGGTGACATCGAGCGACAACTTGGCCGCCAGCGGCGCGCTGCGCAGGGAAGCCAGGACAGGGTCGAGCTCCAGCACGATGTCCTCCGGCAGGTGCGCCAGCCATTCGCAGAAGCGCTCCGGGAATTTCGAGTTGATGGCGCATTGCCAATACTGCCCATGCTGCATCCACATCATCCCGAGCCCGGTCACAATTTCGCCGGCCTTCGGCATCGAGCCCCGGTCGATGACGAAAATCCCGGCACTGATTTCCTTGGGAGGCGCGAGTTGAGACCAGCCCTGAACGGTAAAAATTTGAGGCGCTTCCGCCCCTTCAAAGTCTGCCGTGATCCGCAGCTGGAGTTCCTCCCGGCCGTTCGAATCGCTCAGCCGACACTGCACTGTCAACACCACTTTGATCGTGCGCACCTTGGCCTGCATCGGCTTGGGCAGCGGCACCGCCAGCCGCTCCAGCAAGGACACGCCATCGCTGCTTTCCAACGCCGCAGCGGGAATCCGATTGGGCTTCGCCGGGTCCACGCTCAGTTGGCCGGTCGGCGGCGCTTCCCAGATCGTGTCTGCGGAAATATAAAGGGCAGGGAAACCACCGACTGCAGCGACCAGCGGCGGGGCCGGCGAGCCATCGGGACAGACCAGGGCGAGCTCGTACATCCATGAGTCAGGCTTAATGGCCCAGCGCAAGGGCTCCGAAGCGCGTTTAAACTGCAAGCGCTTGGCCGTTAACACCCGCTCGGACAGAATCGGGTTCCGCAATAGTCGATTAAGAACGATCGCCCCATTCTCCCCGGAAAGCCGGACATGGCCCTCGCGCGGCTCGCCCATTTGGAAGATGGCCCAGAGCATGGCGCTCTCCGGGGGCATGGGTAGTTGACCGTATTTGTGTTCGCGCGCCATTTGTTCGAGGCGGGCTTTTTTGACCAGTCGAAACTCTTTGAGTATCGAATCGCGCGCTTCCAGCCAGAGTCCGTCTTCTGTGAGCACGAGCCTAACCTCCACGGGCGCAACGGAATACACTTCGCTCGGCTGATTTTCGCGCCGCAACTTATCGCGCCAAAAGTAGAGAGACCGGCGTTGTTCGGCGGCCTCGAGCATGACCTGGATCTCCTCGTCGGAGGTGATCGACTCCAAAAAAGCAGGCCCCTGCGCCGGCCCATCTGCCGATTGGAAAGCCGGCCCTTGAAACGCCAAGTCGCGGAGGTATCGGGCCATGTAGAGCCACCCGTCCCATACATTCGCAGGTGGTTCGGACCAGACCCCATGCATGTTGTGTTCCCATCGAGAGATCCGTCTCCCCAAAAACGGAGTGAGGACATATTCGCCGATCTGCTTGGCATCCCGGTATCTCCAAAAAATGTCATCGAACTGGCGGGCGGTGAGTTTTTCAGCCGCGGTCAGCGGTCGACCGAGTTTGCGGGCAACGATCTTGGCAAATCCCTCGGGATCGGCTTTTTGCGGGCTGTCAGGATACAGTGGATTCATGGGGACCATGGGAAAGGCCTCGGAAGCTAGAAGCGCGTGAGCGGCGAGGAAATGAAAACCGCAGGGAACATGAAAGCCGCAGGGAACATAACAGCCGCAGAGAACGCAAAGAGCACAAAGGACCTCTAAATTTTTAATCTCAGCGATCCAGGCGATCCTTGCGGCAAATGAAAACCGCAAAGAACGCAAAGAACACAAAGAAAACAAATGACCTCTAAATTTCCGATCTTTCCGGTCTTTGCGATCTTTGCGGCTAAATGGCGATCCTTGCGGCCAAATGCTGTCCCCTGCGTTCTGCTGCGCGTATCGGGCGGGTTGTGCGGGCCGGGGCCACACGCTATCAAAACTCATGCCTGAGCTTCCCGACCCCGATTCCTCTCTGGTGCCAATTCCTGCACCGGATCAGCCGGGCGTGCTGCACGCCGACGTCGACCCGGTCCATCACGCGCTGATGATCGATTTCGATCCGCTGATGATTTCCGATGAGGGCGTGCGCAAAGTCGCCGAAAAGCTCGCCCCGCTCGGCCACCAGCACTATTGCAAAGCCATCCTGCACCTGGGCGGCCGGGCCTCGGGCGCTGCGGAACAGAAGCTCGAACGCAAAGCGCAACAGATCCAAGGCATCCGCCGCGCGCGCGCCACTTTTTTAGGCGGGGTGATGACCGTCACATTCGACGACGCGCACCTCTCCGAGGCCCAGATGCTCGAGCGCGTCCGGCAGACAGGCGCGCCCGTTACCCCGTATCACATGGAAGCCGAGCACAAGCCCGCTTCGACCCGCGAATGGCTCGCATACTGGGTCACCGGGGACAGACTCGAAGCGCTGTGCATGGGGCTCACCTTCGCCTTCATGATCGCCGGGTGGCTGAGCGCCGGACTCGGAGTGGCGGCGCAAAATTCGTTTTACATCTGCGCTTATCTCGCCGGCGGCTACTTCGGCGTCCGCGGCGGCCTGCAATCCCTGCGCCAATGGACCATCGACGTCGATCTCCTCATGATTCTCGCCGCGCTCGGCGCCGCCGTGGTCAACGCGCCATTTGAAGGCGCCATGCTGCTCTTCCTCTTCTCGCTCTCCAATGTGCTCCAAACCTATGCGATCGATCGCACGCGACGGGCCATCAAATCCCTCATGAAACTGCGTCCCGAGAAAGCCCTGGCCCGCCGCAACGGCGCCACAGTGCTGCTCCCGGTGGAATCCCTGGTCCTGGGCGATGTGCTCGTCGTGCGGCCCGGCGAAAGCATCGCGCTCGACAGCATCATCATCGAAGGCAGCAGCGCCATCGACCAGGCCTCGCTCACGGGCGAATCCATGCCGGTCTCGAAAAAAGTGGGCGACCCCGTATTTGCCGGGACCATCAACCAGACAGGCGGCCTGGAAGTGCGCGTCACCAAGCTGGCCAAGGATTCCACCATTGAAAAACTCGTGCGCATGGTGGAAGAGGCGCAGACCGAGAAAGCCGACACGCAGCGGTTCCTGGATCGGGCCGAACAGTATTATGCGATGGGCGTGATCCTCTTCACCCTCGGGCTCATCCTTGTCCCGCTGTTGTTTCTCCATGAGCCCTTCCAGACGGCCTTTTATCGGGCCATGACAGTCATGGTTGTCGCCTCGCCCTGCGCCCTCATCATCAGCACCCCGGCCTCCATCCTCTCCGCCATCGGCGGCGCCGCCAGACGCGGCGTCTTGTTTAAAGGCGGAGTCCATCTCGAACGCGCGGCCACGGTCAAAGTGGTCGCCTTCGACAAAACCGGGACGCTCACCGAAGGCAAACCCCGGGTGACCGACGTGTTGATCGATGGTGGCATGGTGGATTTTCGCGCCACGCCCGGCCCCGGCGCGCTCGCTTTGCTGCGCTTGGTCGGGGCCGTCGAAGTGAAATCCGAACACCCGCTCGCACAGGCCATCGTCACCGAATGCAGGCAGCGCGGCGTCGCGGTCGAGGAATGCGCCGACTTCCAATCCGTTTCCGGCCAAGGCGCCAGCGGCCGCGTCAATGGCCGCCGCATAGCCGTGGGCAACGCCCGCTATTTCACGGCCCGCAACATCCCGATCCCCTCAGTCTTCGCCACCCAGATCGCCGCCCTGCAAGACGCGGGCAAGACCTGCGTCATCGTGGGCGACCTCGATGCCCCGGCCGGTCCCGCCCAGCTCCTGGGGGCCATCGCCATCGCTGACGTCTTGCGTGCCGATGCCGCCGCAGTGATCGCGCAACTCAAAGCCAACGGGATCGAGCGGGTCGTCATGCTGACCGGCGACAACGCCCGGGTCGCCCAAGCCATCGCCCGGCAGGCCGGGGTGGATGAATTCCACGCCGATCTCCTGCCCGAAGACAAAGTGCGCGTGATCAAGGATCTCAAAAGCATCGGCCCCGTGGCCATGGTCGGCGATGGCGTGAACGACGCCCCGGCGCTCGCCACAGCCAACGTCGGCATTGCCATGGGCGCCGCCGGCACGGACGTGGCCATGGAAACCGCCGATGTCGTCCTCATGAGTGACAACCTGCAAAACATCGTCTTCGCCCTCGCCCTGAGCCGTCGCGCGCGCCTGGTGATCTACCAGAACCTCGGCTTCTCGCTGGCGGTGATCGTGGTGCTGATTATCTCGGCGCTCGGATTCCAGCTCCCGCTACCGATTGGCGTGGTGGGCCATGAAGGCAGCACCGTATTGGTCTGCCTCAACGGCCTGCGGATGCTCGGGTTCGGCCGCCGGAAGTAAAAAAGGTGATTGCGGTGGTTGCGACATCCCGTCGCAACCCTGGAGTTTGGCTATTTCCAAATCTCTGGCGGAAAACCTTAGGATGTCGGTTCAGTCCGGTGGGCCAATTTTCAAGGGATAAAGTGCCTGTCCCTCTGCCCCACGGGTGAGAGGCGGTATCCCATCCCGGAGGGATCCCAGCCATTAGCCGGGGGTAAAGCGAGGAACGAGCGCCACCCCCGGAATCCACGCGACAAACGATCGACCCCGGAGGGCGTCGCAGCAGTCCATTCCAGGCGGCATAAGCTCTGGAGGCTCTGGGGGGGCTGCGTAGCGCTCGCTGCAATTCCCTCAATGCCACCGGCGCTGCGACCGCCTACGGGGTCGACTCGTGATCCATCGCCATATCCGGGGGTGTCGCGGACTCAACCCCCGGCTAATAGCTTTAAACCCTTGCGGGTTAGGGAACCTGCGGGAGAAGGAAACATTTGCTCCGGGTTAGTTGCGGATTCCAGCCCCCCTCGGTTCGGCTATTCAAAATGGCCAAACTCCAGGGTCGCGACGTCCCGGCGCAACCCCCTCTCACTGCACGACTTCCGCCGTGTCCGATGTCCGCGTAAACTGCAGATCATAGAGCCGCCGATAATAGCCGCTCTTCTCGAACAACTCCTGGTGGGTGCCGATCTCCTTGATCAAGCCCCCCTCCATCACAACGATCTGATCCGCTTTAAGAATGGTCGACAGCCGGTGCGCAATCGCTATCACCGTGCGTCCATTGGACAGCGTTTCCAGCGCCGCTTGGATCTGCTTTTCGCTCTCCGTATCCAAGGCGCTGGTCGCTTCGTCCAGCAACAGGATAGGCGCGTTTTTAAGCAGCGCCCGGGCAATGGAAACCCGCTGCTGCTGGCCGCCACTGAGCAAGCAACCTTTGTCCCCGACGATGGTGTGGTAGGCCTGCGGCTGTTCCAGAATAAAGCCGTGGGCGTAAGCCTGGCCCGCCGCAGTCTCCACTTCCGCAGCCGTCGCTTCCAGCCGGCCGTAACGGATGTTGTTGGCGATCGTGTCGTGGAAAAGAAAAGTGTCCTGGCTCACGGTGGCGATGTTCTCGCGCAGGGACGACTGGGTGACGGAGCGGATATCGAGTCCATCGATACAAATCGAGCCGCTCTGAGGTTCATACAAACGCTGCAACAACGCCAGCAAAGTGCTCTTGCCCGAGCCGCTCGCGCC
>JAYTYG010000361.1:0-3049 GCA_043742585.1 Spartobacteria bacterium | reverse complement strand
GCTCTGCATGATCACCCCGATGCTCCCGGTGAATGTCGTCTCATTGGCGATCAGCCACGAGCCCCCGCAGGCCGCGTAATACCCGCCGGAGGCCGCCATGGAACCCATGTAAACCACCACGGGCTTCTTGGAGTTGTCGCGCAGGTTTTTAACGGCATTATAAATTACGTCCGACGCCGTCACCTCGCCCCCGGGTGAGTCGATGCACAACACCACTGCTTTAATCTTGGGATCGGCCCCGGCCTGTTTGCACTGAATTCGCAGGTCGTCAACCATTGTTTGACCGACTGATCCGGCCTGCGATCCACTAATCACTCCGCGCAGCGAGATCAGCGCTATTTTCTGGTCCGAACTCGCTTTGCTGGGGACCACCACCGCTTCCTCAAACTTCGGGCCGGTCGCGATACGGTCGCCGGCGCTCTCAGAGACTTTGCCCGCAACCAAAACCAAGTTGATCAGCAGACTCACGCCCAGAACAATGACTAGCACGACGCTGAAACAGCCAAACCGATTATTAGACATAGGCCGTTGACGGTGCAGGAACCCGTCCCTGTGGGCAAGTGGGAACGCGGTCGCTGCAATCTATCCCGGGGAACTGAAAACCGCAGAGACCGCAGAGAATCTCCGGATTTCCAGTCTCTGCGATCTTTGTGATCTTTGCGGCTAATCTCCGGATTTCCAGTCTCTGCGGTTAAACATCCAGGCTGGCCGCCGCCAACAGGATCCCAGCCGCTTTATCCAACGTCTCCTGCCACTCCTTTTCTGGCACCGAATCCGCCACTATCCCCGCGCCCACCTGGAAATGCGCCCGGCCTTCCTCCAGCACCGCCGTCCGAATGGCTATGTTGAAATGGCTTTCCCCGTTAAATCCAAACCACCCAATCGCTCCCGTGTAATTCCCTCGTGGCCCCGACTCCAACTCCCCGATGATCTCCCGGGCCCGCTTTTTAGGCGCCCCGGTGATTGAGCCGCCTGGGAAACAGGCGTGCAAGGCGGTGACATGATCGATCTCCTGGCGCAAGCGCCCTTCGATTGTGGATACGAGATGAAACACTTGCTCGAATCTTTCGAGTTTCAACAGCTCTTTCACCGACACACTCCCAAATTCGCATACCGCTCCTATATCACTTCGTTCAAGATCCGTTATCATTATCAATTCCGCAATCTCCTTGGCCGACGTCATCAAATCATACGCCGATTTCTCGTCTGCCATCGGTTCCTGGCGCCGGGGCCGGGTCCCTTTGATGGGCCGGGTGAGAATCGAGCGGCCGGACATTTTTAAAAAGCACTCCGGCGAACTCGAAAGCAGAGTGCGCCCCCCGAGCGCAAGCAGCGCCCCGTACGGCGCCGGTGAATAATGCCGCAGCGCCTCGTAGAACGCGAAGGGGTCGCCCTGCCAGGCCGCTTCAAATCGGTGCGAGAGGTTCACCTGATAAATGTCCCCGGCAGAAATGTATTCCTTGGCCCGCGCGACCATGGCGCAAAATTTCTCGGCACTGAGTTGCGCCTCAAACTGCGGCGCCGTCGACCGGGCCGGTGCCGGGAGCTGGGGCGCCGTGGCGCCGAACGGTGGATTGAGCTGTGGATTGAGCCGGGCGCTGAGGTGGCCGATTTCGTGCCAGGTCTGATTGGCGTGCCGGTAAATGAGGAGCTGCTCGTAAAAGCCGAAGCAAAAGCTGCCCTCATAATCCACCCAGCCCGCCGCGAACCCATGCGGGAGCCCGTCGTCATGCCCGCCGGTGCATTGCCGGGCAGCTACTGCGGCGCCGAGCGCTGTCCAGTCCTGACCGCGCAAGATCTCGCACGGGTCCGCGGCGATAATCGAGATCTGGTTGTGCCCGGACGTCTCAAGGGCGCTATCGAAAAAAATCAGCCCGGGCAGATCTCGCAAGCGCGTGGCCACCTCCATGGGAGTGCAGTCGAGCGCAACTTGGCGGGGGACGCTGGCGGTTTTTAGCATGGCCCCAACGCCTGTGGGCGAGGACGGCGCCCTTTTCAAACGAAATCTTTTCGGTATCGTGCCCCCCGCATCCGCTTTTCCCATGAAAAAACCGCTTCTCCTACTGACCGCCGCCGTGCTGGTGGCCCACCCTCTTTTCGCTCAGGAACAAGCGTCCGCCCCTGAAAAAGCGACGGCCCCTGACAATCAGCGCCTTGAGCTGATGCCTTCAGATGCCGGGCGTCTCCCGGCAGCGCCTCCGTTGCCGCTCATCCCTGAACCGGCCAGGCTGCCTGAACCGCCCAAGGAGCGCCGCAGCGAGGACCCCGAAAAGATCAAGCGCTCCAAGACCGAGATTGCCGGCGACGACATGCAGGAGCGCATCAAGTTCCGGGAAGTAAAAATCCGGGCGGAGAAAGATCCCGCAGTGGTGGCCGAATGGGAGCGGGCGCATTTGACCAAGACCGATTACGAGCGGCGGGCGGCCTTATCGAGTTATCTTAAGCTCCTGTATGGGCGGATGCAGAAGCTCAATTCCGATAAAAACGTGGGCAAGCTCATCACCGAGGAGCAGCGGCGTGCCATCCATCGCCTGGAGCAGACCCGGGTGGCCCCGACCGAGCCCTTCAAATCCGCCGAGCGCTAAAGTAACGCCGAGGCTGCACCGCCGAGGTGCGGGGGCTGCTGCGTCGAGGCTGCTGTTGTGCCAAGTGGCGGCGCTGAACCGGAGGTTTTGCGCGACTGCCTTGTCTCTCACTCGGCGTGGCCTGTGCCCCCGGTTCAATGACGCAAAAGCAACAGGACGTCGCAGCCACGACGGGCCAATCCTAATCGACTGAGTCCGATTCAACTGCAGTAAGGCCGTGCGTTCCGCCTTCTGCCCCCGGCGTTCCCCCTGCCTGCTCCGATTTCCCCCTGCCTGCCCCGCTTTCCCTGCCTTCCCTCACTCTGCGCCTCCGCGCCTCTGCGTTACAAAAGAGACTAAAATTCCATTTGTCGGCTGCCCTGCAGTGCGATACGTTCACAGCCCGCTTAAAAAACGGCGCTATCGTCCAGAGGCCTAGGACGCTGCCCTCTCAAGGCGGAGACACGGGTTCGAATCCCGTTAGC
>JAYTYG010000360.1:0-6377 GCA_043742585.1 Spartobacteria bacterium | reverse complement strand
GAAGTTATGAAGTATGAATGATGAGAATTCGCAGGCTCACCCTGTCACTTTGTCTTCCTGTTACCCCACTTAACAAAGTGGAATTAAAGCATCGGAAGGGCGGCTGGTTTTGAAGTGATAATTGACAACCAGGTGAGCATTGATGAGTTCGAAAAGGTTCGCACCAAACTCGAGGAGCATAAACTCCCCCGGCTTCAGCTATGCGCGTCGCGGCGGCCATGCGCAGCCATTGCTTGACCCTGCATAAAACGCATTGATATACAATCGTTCCTGCAGATCTATTATATAAATCGTATTGCTCAGACTTCCTGTGACTCGACGCCGCTGGTTTTACGGAAAGCGACGGGACGTTGCAGCCACTCTCGGCGCCTCCGCGTTACAATAGCAACTCGGCTACCTGCGACTGCACGTCAGCCATCTCATCCAGTCGCAATTGCGGGTCGGGAATCACAAAGACCTCGCCCGTTTTACAGTGCTCATAAATCCGAGTCAGCGCCCCGTCCGCGCCGACCTTTGTCTCCACTTCTTTGAGCAAACGTTTGCGCTCCAGCATCAAAGCCAGGATATAGCGCACATTGGCATGTGAAGGCGCGGCATCCGCCATATAACGCCGCAACAAATCTTCCGCAGTTTGTTTGCCCAAAGCTTCCGGAGCGGCCGGCGGCGGCAGCTCAAACTTCGAGCGCCAGAAAGAAAACACCTTCGTCCCGGCCTTGCGCCGCGCAGCCCAGGACGCCTCGCTGAGGTCTTCCCGGCGAAACCCGCCCACCTCATCGTAGAGCACGGTGTAAAAATGATCCCCCGATTTAAAGGGCACCCCGCTGAGCGAACAGCGATTTGCACGCCCCTGAATGGTCCAGTCCGTTGTAATCACAATGAAAGAATCGCGCGCCGGGGGGGGGCGCCTACTTCTTCCACAGCCGGAAACTGGGCAAATCGCGATTGGTGGAGCGGAAATAAAGGAGCACCAAGCCGACGAAACCGAAGAGCACATTGGGCAGCCAAGCCGCCACGAGAGCCGGGACCCGGTCGCCTTTGCCCAAAGCCAGACAAAGATTGGTGAAAAACATCATCCCGAAGAAGATGAAAATCGAGCTCGCCACTCCGGCGAGAACCCCGCGCCGGGAATAAACGATCCCCAGCGGAGCGGCGATAAAAACCACGACCAGGCAGGACCACGGCAACGCCAGGCGATGCCCCAGATAAGTCCGAAAAGGCGCCAACTGGGCTTCTGGAAAATCCTCATTAAAGCGCAGATAATCCCTCAGCAACGGAACTGTCAGAGTCTGGGCCTCGAGATGCGAGCTGAGAATACGCCAAGGGGTCTCGGTCCAACCCGCAATCGTCCGTGGCGCAGTCGGGAAATAATCCGTATTGGCGATATCTCCGTCCGAATTGAAATCCACGATGGCGCCCGCTCTTAAGATCCAGCTTTTGGACGCCTCATCGAAATCAGCGGAATTAGCGTACCACTTGCGGACGATGGCCCCGGTCTCATTCTGCTGGGTGATGTGCACGCCCTCCAGATGAAGGGTATTGGTATGCATCTTTTTGACATACCAAGTCCGGCTATTCATCCGATCCCGGAACAAATAGCCTTCCACCAAAGTGCGATCGATCTTTTTGGCAGCCTTGGTGATCTGCTCCAACGCGGCCTTTTTCCCCTCCTCGGCGCGAGGAGCCAACTCATAATTGAGCCAAAGGCATCCCAAACTGGTCAGAAGGCCGATACAAAGGAGCGGAACCAGAATACGAACCACGCTGCGACCGGCAGTCAACATCGAGATAATCTCATTGGACCGCGACATCCGACTCAATGAAAAGAGCAGAGCCAAAAGCAAACCCACCGGCATCGAAATCAGAATAATCCCGGGCAATTGACTCAGATAAAACTTGGCAATGACCTTAATGGAGGCCCCAACCTCGATGAAATCTGATAGGTTACCGCCCAGATCGAAAATCAGCCAGATCGACAAAAACCCAAAAAAACAGAGCAGGAAAGGCTCCAGGAAATTCCGGAGGAGATAGCGGTCAAGGATTCGCACGATTGCAGATTGGGGATTGAAAGAACGCGCACTTTGCGCCACGCCAGCCACAGCGCAAAACCCAAAATTGGTATTTCCCACATTTAGTCCCCGCAATTCATGATTTCTCTGAGCGAGAACACCGGCAGTAGCAGCAGCGAGTTTGTGGATCGAGTGCGGGACATTTTTTCCCCCGAGGGACTTCTGGCCAAGGCCAAGAACTTCGAATTTCGTCGGGAACAGCAGGACATGGCGATGGCGGTCGCGAGCGCGCTCAGTGAAGAGCGGCACCTGGTGGTGGAAGCCGGGACCGGCGTGGGCAAATCGCTGGCCTATTTGGTGCCGGCCATTCTCTGGGCGATGGAGAATAAAAAGAAGGCGATCATCTCCACCTACACGATCAACCTTCAGGAGCAGTTGGTTTACAAGGACATCCCGATCCTGCAGAAAGTCTTGCCGGTGGAGTTTGAAGTCATGCTCTGGAAGGGCCGCGGCAATTACCTCTGCCCGATGCGCCTAGATCGCGCCCTGGCTGCCTCCGGCGAGCTCTTCACCTCTCCGGAACAAGCCGAGCTCGAACGCATCTGGGAATGGGCCCAGACCACCAAAGACGGCACGCTCTCGGATTTTTCGGTGGAACCCGACTCCCATGTTTGGTCGCAGGTTTGCAGTGAGCAACACATCTGCACCGCCAAATCCTGCGGCCAGAACCCGAAATGCGCGTATCAATCCGCCCGCAAACGATTGATCGCGGCGGACGTGGTGGTGATGAACCACACCCTCTTCTTCATGAACCTGGGCGGGCTCGCCGATAATGAGGAGAACCAAAGCGGCTACATCTTCGCCAATGACTTCGTTATTTTCGACGAAGCCCACACCCTCGAACAGGCCGCCGCCAAACAAATCGGGCTGGGCGTGTCCCAATATGGCCTGCGATACACCCTGCATCGGCTCTACAATCCCAAAACCCATAAAGGCCTTTTCCAAAGCCTGCGCCGGCCCGACGCAGTCAAGGAAGTCACCCAACTCATCGAGCAGGTCGATGCCTTTTTCGACAGCGTCGGCCAGCGCGCCGAGTTCAAAAAAGGCCGCGAATACAGGGTCCGCCAGCCCGATTTCGTACAGGACTCCCTGAGCGCGCCCCTCGCAAATTTACAGAAGATGGTCGTGGATTGCATCCGCAACATCGAAGACGAGATCACCAAGTCCGAGCTCCAGGACTTGGGTCGGCGCATCCGGGACGCCCGGGCCAGCCTCGTGACCTTTCTCAAGCAGGAAAGTGAGGACTACGTCTACTGGGTGGAGCAGTCGGGCAAGACTCAGAAGTTTCACAACCTCAATGCTGCGCCGATCGACGTGGCCGCCCACCTCAGGGCGCTGCTCTTTCGGGAAAAGCACGTCTGCATCATGACCAGCGCCACTTTGTCAGTCGGCGGCGAAGAGCTTACTTACTTCCGCGAGCGCGTCGGAGCGCAGGACGTCGACGCCAAACAGGTGGGCAGTCCATTTGACTATGAACGCCAGATGCAACTCTTCATTACCCGTAAGATGCCCGATCCCCGGGACGCGGGTTATGAGAGCGCGCTGGCCGAAAAGATAGAGCATTTCATCCAGCAAACCAAAGGCCGCGCCTTCGTGCTTTTCACGAGCTACAAAGCGATGTCGGCCCTGGCGTCCGCCATGCGCGAACGGCTCGACGAACTCGACTACAAGCTCATTGTCCAAGGCGAAGGCATGCCCAGGCATCGGCTCATCGCCGAATTCAAAAAAAACGACCGCCACGTGCTCTTCGGCACAGAGAGCTTTTGGAGCGGGGTCGACGTCCCCGGCGACGCCCTTTCCAATGTCATCATCACGCGACTCCCGTTCGCGGTCCCCGATCATCCCCTGATCGAAGCCCGTCTAGAACTCATTCAACGCGAGGGCGGCGATCCGTTCTCAGAATATTCGCTGCCCGAAGCCATCCTCAAACTGCGCCAAGGCGTGGGCCGACTCATTCGCACCCAACAGGACAGCGGGATCGTCGTCATTCTCGACCCGCGGGTCTTGACCAAGGGCTATGGGCAAGCCTTCCTGCGCGCCCTGCCCAAATGCCCTGTGCAGATCGTTTAAAGTCACGGCCGGAGATCCGGAATCCCTCCGCAGATTAACGCAAATTTCTCGGGGGACTATTGGATTCACGAATGGTTCGAGCGTTGCGGCCGCATAAACGCTCGCAATATGTTTGATAAACGATCAATCACCGCACGGAGCGACCGCACCCCATTGCGTTAAGCACGGCGTCCATCCCCGCCACTGCGCTGCGGCCCCACATTAAAGTCACCTGCGGCAATCCAAGGGTTAACGCAGAGCCGCCGAGAATCGAAGCGGGTTGGCAACGCCCGATTCAAGTGCGGTGCTTGCGCCACGGCTGGACCGTATGAGGCAACAAAACGGACTTAGTGGTGATGGTGCCGATGATTGCGCCGCCGCGACACGTATCGCCGCTGATCGTAGCAATATGGTCGGCACCGATAGGGCCGGGGATAGGCGCAGTAATAGTAAGACCCGCATTACGGGCCGGCGTGCGGCGAATAAGAGCGCCCGATGTAAGGTTGATAAGTATAGATATACGGCCTGTTATCCCAACGGGATTACGTCCGTCACCGCGCGGAGTATAAATAGCCGGGCTAAATAACCGGGCCAAATAACAGCGCCGAGTGCAGCTCGGAGACGTGTTGCTTTCTTTACATGCGACTACCTCTGCTGGCGTTTTTTTCGCATTATCAGGAGGTCTCCCAAGGCCCCTCATTTCCGGGAGTAGGAATAGCCGGTTCTGAGAATATTCCGACGCAGCCAAACTACACTGGACGCGAGAAGAAAGAGGGTGGTATTTCGCGGCCTTTTAAAAAAGGATTCCCCTCTGGCAAGGCGCTTGCTAAAGAGGCCGCCGCCAACCCCGGCAACACTAAACAAAAAGTAATAAGAATACCATGACCAAACACAGTATTGCTAAGCTCTGCGCACTCAGCTTCCTCGTGATCCCAACCTTGAGCTGGGCCGGCACTGAAGCGACAGGCAAAGAGGTTAAGACGATCAAAGAAGTCGCCAAAGAATCCTTCATCAGCGGCGACCTGGGAGTAAACTTCGTTTCCGAATACATCTCCCGCGGCCTGGTCCTTGAGAACCAAGGCGTGATCGCCCAGCCATACACCGACCTTTATTTCAAGCTCTACGAAGGCAAGGGATTCATCAACAAGGTGTCCTTGAACTTGGGCGCTTGGAGCAGCATCCACTCCCACGTGCAGGGGCCAGCCGGCAGCACCACCCGCAACTGGTATGAGTTCGATTACACAGCGGGCGTCGCTGTGACATTCGCCAAGAACTTCACCGGGACACTGTCTTACTTCGAGTTCGACAGCCCTTCGGACGCGTTCAGCGCCTCGCGCAACATCAATTTCAACCTAGCGTATGACGACACGGATTTGCTGGGCAAATTCGCACTCCATCCTCATGTCGCCGTGCTCGCCGAGCTCCATAGCCCAGGCGTGGCCGGCCTTCAGTCCGACGGCTGGTATTATGAAGTGGGTATCGCGCCCAGTTACACCCCCTGCGCAGCGGTCACCTTCACCATGCCAATCAACGCTGGCTTTGGTGATAAAGACTTCTATGCAGGCGACACCTTCGGTTACGTCTCGGCCGGCTTAGTCGCCACCGTCCCGTTGACCTTTATCCCAGCGGGATACGGCACGTGGACCGCAAACGCCGGCTACACCTACTACTACTTGGGTGATAACGTGGCCACCGCCACCGCCAGCGGCGAAAACAGCCAGCACGTCTTCCAAGGCGGCTTCGCTATCGCCTTCTAAGCTCCTTCGGTTTTCTTCGCAGCTTCGCCGGACACCTTCGTCCGGCGAAGCTCGCGGGGTCCGGCGTGACTCCGCGAACTCAGGCCAGCCGCCCTTCGGGCCGCCCCGCCCTTCCGGCCGCCTCTTTTTCTGTCGCAGCTCCAGGGACATCCGTGTCCGAATCCTCCCCCCCGCGCCCCCCCCCGCCGCTTTTAGGTTTAAAATGTCGTGCTCAGGGCCTTTGAAAAACTTAGCGTCCCGCACACTCAAAGACATCCCATGAAATCCAACAACCTCGGCCCGAACGCCCTCCTCCTTTCGCTGCTGCTCCTTCCCTCGCTTGCGCAGGCGCATCCAGGCCATTCCATCCTCGATATGAGCGCCGGCGTGCCCCACCCAGGACACGAAACCGCTTGGACTTCGCTGTTCCTCTTTGTGGCCCTCACCGGAATTCTGCTGGGCGCACGCTGGATCGCCAATCGCCGACACTAATTCTACTTTGTTAAGTGGGGTAACAGGAAGAGGA
>JAYTYG010000359.1:0-7884 GCA_043742585.1 Spartobacteria bacterium | reverse complement strand
GGAGTATTCGACCGCCGACGATACTGAAAACCCTGAGTTACTAATAGTCGAGATCGGCGCCGCCAGTCGCCGCACAGGGGAGATCGCGCTGTATCTCGGATGCAGCATTCGGGAGTCGGAGATAGATTTATTGAAGGCAAAGGCAAGTGAGACGTGAGGCGTCGCCACTCCCGTCCGTGAGGCTTGATCGCCATCTACCGGAGCCGCCGCCTGCGCACGCTCGTGGAACTCGTGCAACTGGCCGCTACTTGCAAACGTCCAACTCGTAAATCGACCAATGATAAGTGGGACTGCTCCCGGTTTGCGTAATCCTCAGGTAGCGGGCGTGCTGTATGGGAAAGCTGACCGCAGTGATCCCTAGCTGCCCAACCCCTGTGGCCACTGGCTCGCTCCAGGCATTGCCATCCTTTGATACAGTCACGCTAAAGCCACTCGGGGAATCCCACTGCGCCCACGTGTTATCCATCACAATCTTACTGAACTCCTGCTCTGTCTGCATGTCCACTTGCAGCCATTGCCCAGGATACTGCTTATTCGTTATGTCCCGCCAACCCGTCCAATGATCCCCGTCGATTGCATTAGCTGCGGCTGTATCGACTAAAAGCTTCTCCCCGCTAAATATAAATGTGCTGTCGGGGACTGACGCCGAAGCGATCCACGTCTTATTATTCAGCGTCTCATTTTTCGCCGGAGGCTCTGGCAGTGCTTTGGGCGACGTCAATGACATCACGCCCAAGCCCACAAAACTCCACTGCCCCGGCGCCACCTTGAATTTCACATAGTCAGCATCCTCACCATCTGCAGTGACACCAGCCACCTGCCCCCTGAACGCGCCCTTCCAGAGGAGGACCCCGTTGACCTTGATCTCACTCAGCGTGGTAAAGGAACCTTTTGGAATACCGACAATGGCAGTGGTTTCAGCGGGTGAATTCAGCGCCAATGTATAGTCAGTGGCGGTTTTCTTCAGATCCACTGTGACGTCGCCCTTGATACTGGGGACCACCACTTTAATCGCGTTCAAAAATGCCTCTTTAGGCAATACATGATACGTGCTCCAGCCAGGCGCTTCCGGCGATACGCCCGCGATGATTTGCGATAGAATCAACGCCGGCGGATTCCAGCCGTGATTGAGCGACGACGCGTCATCAAAAGCATCGATGCGGGAGGCCCACCAGCGATCGTAATGCTCCCAGAGCGTGGTGAAGCTGCACGGGATCATCGTCTTGTATCGCGTATACATGCGCAGCAGCGCGTATTCCTGTTTGCCCATTTTGCAGAGCGCCTCGAAAACCCAGCGATCAAAAAAACAGCTGGAATAGGTTTTCTTCGTCAAAACATTCTCGTAAATCGCCGCCCATTTCGCCCGGTCCGCAAGTCCCACGTTAACCGCCATTGCATTCGCACGGTCATCGGGCTCAGTGACCTGCGCTGACATATAACAAGTTCCCTTCCAATACTTACTATCGAAGCTGCTCCGGATCTCCTCGAGCTTTCCGTCAATCACCGCCACGTCAGCTTCATGCCCAGTCACCAGCGCTATCTTCTTCAGCGTGCCCAGACAGCTATAATAAAAACAGATCTCAGTAACCGCTATATCTTTATTTTCCTTACCCCAATCAAACCAAGTCCGCGCATTGCCGAATTTATAGACATTAAATAGAAAGTCCTTCGTGGGCTCGTAAATTGCCCGCATCGATTCCAAATCACCCGTCTGCAAATAGTAAAACCACAGACCATATTCGCCTAAAAACTCCAGGTGTTGACCGGGATAAAACTTCGGCTCGAGTTTCCTCAGCACCAGCTCCTTACAGAGCCGATGGGATTTGACGTCAAACAGGTAGAAGCACTGATCCAGCTCCGGCGTGCCATCGCCCCAAAACCCGACGCGCTCCCGGTCCGGGCAGTCGTAGAAATGGTTGCGCATACAGATATAGGCCGTCCGCGCCGCCTTTTTCCACAGTACATTATAGTCTGCATCATTGCATTCAAACGAGCCCGCAAACGCCGTGTCATAGCCCGTCTCCCGATACTTCACCGCGCGCACTGTGACTCCTGCCGGGATGGTATAGATCGCGCCCTCGCCACTTACCCAATTCTTCGCCTCATAATTTTGAATCCCCGCGCTGGTCTTATAAGACTCTGTCTGCGTGAGAAACTGCACCAGAGGATTGGTGGAATTAAAACTGAGCTCTTTGCCCGCCGCAGCGTCCACTTCTATCCATGGTTGGAAATGACAATTATACGGAATAGTACAGACTAGTTTCCACGGAGCATTCTCAACATGCGGCAGGTCCTTGGAGACGCGCACATAGTCTTTCTGCCCATAATCCTTGATCCCCGGCTCCTGAGCCGTAGCTGCGCCGCCTCCTGCGATGAAGGCGGAGGCCGTGAGCGCGATGAATAGTGCGATATATTTCATTAGGTTTAAGGGGCTAAATAGCTGACAGGAAAGGAGGCTGCGTTGCCTAACGCGGCACACTGAATTTATCGGGGGAAACTCACAGGCTAGTTTTGAGCCTATCCTTCTGACACCTGCCGTCTTGGCGCAGCAAGGCATTTCCCTATTAAAACAAGCACGGCAAACCTTCCTGCCATCGGGGTCCAAAATACTCAATCTCGGCCTGATCCTCTGGCAAAGCCGCTTCACACCGCATCTGCGCTCCGAATTCTGCGCCAAACCCTTGCAGCCTGCTTCATCCCCAGCTATCGAGCTTCGCGCTCCGCTGCCTGAGATACTTTATGAACCGATCCCGTCTGAACTTCCAACTCGATGCCCAGGCCTCGGGCTCGCGCGCTCGCGCCGCAACCTTCCGCACTCTCCACAACGAAGTCCAGACCCCGCTTTTTATGCCCGTGGGCACACAGGCCACGGTCAAGGCCCAGCTTACCCAAAGCTTGGAAGACGCCGGCTCCCAGATCCTGCTCGCCAATACTTACCATCTCGTACTCCGGCCGGGACCAGAAGTTTTCAAGCGCACCGGCGGCATTCACGGCTTTATGAGTTGGAAACGCTCGGTGTTGACGGACTCGGGCGGCTTTCAAATATTTTCGCTCCCTCATTCGCGCTCCATGACTGAGGCCGGGGCGGCGTTCCAAAGCTATATTACTGGAGATACCATCCTGCTGAGTCCTGAGTTGAGTATTGCCACCCAAATAGCCATCGGCAGCGATATCATGATGGTGCTCGACCAATGCATCCCCTCCACCGCTGACCTGGCTACAGCCCGGGCCGCCTTGGGCATCACTCATCGCTGGGCGGCCCGCAGTCTCGCCGCCCGAGGGGATTCACCTCAATCCATGTTCGGCATCGTTCAGGGCGCCCTATTCAAGGAGTTGCGCAAGGAGAGCGCCGAGTGCCTCATCGATATGCCCTTTGATGGGTTCGCCATCGGCGGCCTCGCTGTCGGCGAAAGTAAACAGGAACGCGAAGATCTCTGCGAGTTCACCGCCCAACTGCTGCCCCACGATAAACCGCGCTACCTCATGGGCGTCGGCACCCCCCTCGATCTCCTCGAGGCGGTGCATCGCGGGGTCGACATGTTCGACTGCATCATGCCCACTCAGCTCGCTCAGCGCGGCGCGGTGTTCACTTCACGCGGCTTCTTACAACTGCGCCGTGGCGTCTATAAATTCTCTCAGGAACCGCTCGACCCCACCTGCGATTGCCCCACCTGCGCCAGGTATTCACGCGCCTATCTCCATCATCTAACTAAGACCAAGGAAACCCTCGGCTGGCAGCTACTCGGCCAGCACAATATCTATTTCTATCACCAGCTCATGCGCGAAATCCGCCAGAGCATCCTCAATGACAGCTTCATGCAGCTGTATGCCCAAAAACGCACTTTCCTGCACGAGGAAGATCAGGATAACCCAGCTTCCGATCCCAAACATCGCACCAAGAAAGTCATCCCGCTCTCCCTCGGTAATTATGAGGTGCTCTCGGCCCCGCAAGGTTTCGCCAGCATCCGACAAATTTCCTCGGGCGAGATCATGCACTCCCACACTTCCCCGATCGAAGAAGCCCGACAGCTTTACGTGGGGCAATCCGATCTCGCACAACGCCTCCTCCTAAACGACCAAACCCGACCGTTAGTTATCTGGGACGTCGGCTTGGGCGCCGCAGCCAATGCCATGGCCGCTATTCATTGTTTCGAAGAACTCGCAGCCCAGGGCTCAGTGCGCCCCCTCCAGATCATCAGCTTCGAGAACGACCTCGACTCGCTCCGCCTCGCCCTCATCCACATCGGCAAGTTTCACTACCTCCGCCACGCCGCTCCCGCCGGGATCCTCAGCGCCGGGTGCTGGACCTCCAAACAACACCCGGGTTTGAGCTGGACGTTGATCCCTGGAAACTTTGCAGAAACCATGAGCTCGGTCACCGCTCCGCCAGACCTCATCTTCTTTGATATGTTCTCGAGCAAAACCAGCGCCGATGAGTGGACGCTCTCTGCCTTCCGCCAGCTGCGTGAAGCTTGCCTGGAACATCCAGCTGAGCTGTTTACTTACAGCTGCTCCACCGCGATTCGCTCGGCATTGCTAGCCGCAGGCTTCTTTGTCGCCAAAGGCCGCAACGCTGGTGAAAAAATCGAAACCACAATCGCTCTAACACCCGCAGCAACCACATGTCCCGGCGCTGCCCGACATGATCTCCTCGGCCAGGATTGGCTCGAAAAATGGAAACGCTCCGGCGCTAAATATCCGTCCGAACTGGCTTCTGCGGCACATCCAGTCGTGGAGAAACTCATTCTCGGGCATGCCCAATTTCAGCCAAGATCAGCCATCTGAAATCCATCTAAAAGGCTCCTAACAAACTCCTGCCAGCCCTACGCGGCACGAATATTCGATGTCTTAACTTGGCGCCACCAGCGAAATAAAATCTGCTATATTCGCAGCCACCCAATACTCATGAACATCTTAATCCGTCTCTCGCTAATGTTATGCTGTGCTGCGTATTTCACTGGCTGCGCACAACTGGAAGGCGCGGCATCCCCGCCGAATATCACCCAAGCCATCATCCCCAATGGGAAATATGCGCGGAAAATATACCGTCCGCTTCGGCCGACTTATATCACCATTCATTCCACCGACAGCCCCAGCGCTAACGCACGCGCTCACGCGGCCATGCTAACCACCGGCAGCCTCAAGGGGCGCCACAATGCCATCGGCTATATCAGTTGGCATTTTACCGTTGACGATCATTCCACCTTCCAAAGCCTCCCCACCAATGAACGCGGCGAACATGCCGATTACGATGGCCCCGGCAATCTAAACTCAATCGGCATCGAGATGTGTGTGAACCGCGGAAATAATGCGCAGCAAACCATCGCGCGCACGGCGCGCCTCACGGCTTCGCTTATGAACACCTACCACATCCCCATTACTAACGTCGTCCCGCACATGCATTGGCGTCAGATCCGCCATGATGACCACAAGGATCTCGGATTCAAGCAGTGCCCTCACCTTTTGCTCGAACACGGTCAGTTAGGCCTCAAGTGGAACGCGTTCCTCGCCCAAATCAAAAGCTACCAATAAGCCCGCGGTCCAAGGCTTTTTCATGGAAAGTTCTCCGGGCGCGAGTCTTCCATATAGACCAAAGCAATTGAGGCCCCTCGTTCCTCTCGATCCTTCACCATACAGCTAAACACCGTTAGCTCAGATAATTGACTGGGCGCCGGTATATAGCGTCTTTTAATTCCAATATCAGGTCCGCCGGCCCTCGGTCCCAGCCCTGATCGCTTAGATCGCCTAAAATAACCGGTCTCATGCGGGGCCGCAGAGTAGTGCGAGGACTGATACGATTTGCTTGCGACCGGCGCAGGCAAGCCACTTTCGGCCCATCCTCCGCGGCTCTGGGTCTTTGCGTTAAATTCCGTTTCAGTCAGAGCTTGGCGACTTCGATAGTCATTTGGATTCAGTAATTGCGAAGAAGTGGTCGGTATTTAGCCAGCGAACGCCCATGTTTTCTTTCGCAATTTGCGCTTTCACCCATGGCCCACTGCCAAGTTCGACAACTGTAAACCGAAGAGGCCCAAATGTGAGATTGCCTTCGTAACTTGTTCCGACCTTCAGAAAGCTGGGCGGCCGCTTATCGTCGGTATGTGTGTTGGGAGCGCACGCTGCGAATATCGCAAAAATGAGTAGAATCGTTAAATGTCGCAATCTAGATTTCATTTGGGGTTTTTAGGGAAGTCGAGGTTAGTTGTCTAGCGGTGCTTGCGTCGCCTAACGTCGCCTAACGTCGCACACTGACCACGGCTACTTCCACGGATCAGGCTGATTCACGGGCATCACATCTTCACCCACACGGGCCAGGATTTCTGAATCTGCGTAAATCTGCGGATCAACCTCGGAGCTCAGGCTAAACCGGAGTCGACTCTCCAATTGCCTGATCCGCTTCGCTCAGCTCCACGCCTAATTTCGCGTCTAATTTCGCGTCTAATTCCGCGCCCAACTTCGCTCCCAACTTCGCTCCCAATTCCGAGCCGCGTTCTGAGGCTAACTTCTCGCCCAACTTCTCGCCTAGGGTGGTGCCCAGCACTTCAATCGCCGCCACCGCCGGAGCACTTGTCGACTCACTTTCGTCGGCGTCCGGCTCCGCCATGGGCTTTAGCGCCGCCGCAACCGCTTGCGCATCGGTATACAGCGACTCCAAGACTTTCATGATCCGCGTATTGACGTCGTAGGGAATTTGCCGATCCGCCCGTTCCCGCACCAATTGTTGCCGTTGCCGGCGCAAGGCCTCCAGCAACTCCTGCCGGAAACATTCTACGTAATCCTGAAGCAAGCGCTCCGAATACTTCGTTGGCAACGCGGGAATCTTATCGCGAATCGCGTCGTCGATCGTCCGCGAAAACACATCGCGACTGAGCTCTGGGAGCCGTTTGAGCTTTAACGCAGGAGCAATCGGAGCCAGTGAGCCTTCCCCAAAGAGCCTCCGCCGAACCGTAGCGATTTTCCGGAAAAGCAACCAGTCCCCGAGACTCTTCCTCACCGGAATGGTCTCGGCACTGATGGCGGTCAGATACGCTTCCGGATCATCCTTGGCGTCCAGCTTCGACAAGGCGGCCTGGGAAATCTGCTCGAGACTAAAACTCACCGTATTCAGATCCATCATCACGCCGGCCACCGGCTCCGCGCCACCCGACGAGTTTTCGAGGAACCCGCGCAGCCTGGCCTGAGTTTCTTGCTCAAGAGCCAACGCACCTGCGGCAAGGCTGGCATTCCAATATTTATCCACCAGCGCTTGGAGACAATCCTCCACCCCATACCAACTTTCGAGCCCCTGCCGCATCTCGGCTGCGAGATATTGGGCCTTGGCATTAAAGCGTTCGCGCCCGCGGCTGGAGTTTTGCGAGCGGACCTTTTCAAAAGACGCATTCCAATCGACCGTCAACAACCGATCCACAGCGGCGATGCGCGCGTCGAGATCCTGCATTTCCGCGCTGAGCGCCTGGATTGCCTTCTCCAGGCGGGCGACCTCAGAGCCGTTGAAAACCTCGCCCACCTCCCGGCAGAGAGTGAGCCCCTGGCGCAGGCTATCGCGGATAAACTCCACGGTGTAGTCGCTGCTGTTGAGGTAATCCGTCAGGTCGGCCAGAAACGACTCAAACGCCGCCTTCTGCTGTTGATCGCCAGAAGGCGCCCCGCTGTTGCGAGTGAGCACCGCCGAAGCCGCGCTCATGAGGTCCACAGCATGCTAGCGCAACCGCCCGTCATCATAAGCCTGCCGCAGAGGCCCCGCCATGGAGAGTGTCTTAAACGCCTCAATGATTTGTGCGGGATTCTGACTGGCGGACCGGCGGCGTCGATGTATCACCTCACCACGCATGCATTCTTCAAGGCGCTGCTGTTCCTCGGCGCTGGCTCGGTCATCCACGCCATGCA
>JAYTYG010000358.1:0-3479 GCA_043742585.1 Spartobacteria bacterium | reverse complement strand
GAGAGGGGATGAAAACACGCGGGAAGATGTCTGAGGGCTGCGCTGTGGATTAGTAACGTGCGCCTGTGACGACATAAAACAATTTCAGCAGATTCCACTAATCGCTTTTTTTTATGGTCCGCTCTGTGTTCCAATGGGATTTTATGGGAGCCAAGTTAAATGTTCAGCCGGCACAAGCCGAGCCGTTTGAAGTCGCCATCGGCAACACCGCCACCATCGGTCGGACCCGTGAGAACACGGTCTGTCTGAATGCCAGTCCGCTGGTGTCCCGGCAGCACGCCATCATTCGATGTCACAACGGTTATCAATACCAGATTATCGATTTGGGTAGCCGCAATGGGACTTTCGTCAATGAGCAGCGGGTGGTCATGCCGGTCACACTGACCGAAGGCGCGCGCATCCGGATTGCCGATAATACGCTGATTTTCACCGAGGGCCTGGATGACAACTGCGATGAGCATCTTCAAATGACTGCGGTGGGCAGCATGGATACCAATGATGTCCAAGCTCGGCCGGTGGCGGTTTTGGTCTGTGATATCCGCGGGTTCAGCAGCATGTCCGAAAAAATCCCCAGCGCCGATGTCGCCCAGGTCCTCGGCGCGTGGTTTCGCGAAACCGGGAATCTCGTGGCCAAGAGCCAGGGCACGATCGATAAATTCATCGGAGACGCGCTCCTGGCCTATTGGGGAGTGGGCGACGGCCACGTGACTTGCGCCGCTGCGTTCGATACCGCGCAGAAGATCCTCGCCCTGGCCTCCAGCCGCAACTGGCCCAACGGCGATCCCTTTCGTGTGGCCATTGCCCTGCATTATGGTCGCGTCACGTGCAGTAATGTCGGCGTGGCTGCGGAACGCGACGCCACAATAATCGGGGACGTGGTAAACACCGTTTTCCGGTTGGAGTCGGTCAGCAAGGAGCTCAGTCAGGCTTTGGTGCTTTCCGGTAATTTGGCGGAGCATCTTGCGCCCGGCGCGAAGTTTAAGGACTTCGGGCCGCGCGCTTTAAAAGGGAAGTCCCAAACCGTGCAAGTGTTTGGGTTGAGTGACTAGGTTTGGCGCAGTCTCGGCGCAGTCTCGGCGGGGACTGGTTGGGAGGCGGGTCTCGGCGATTAGGGGAAGAATTGGCTCGATCTTACGGGCTAATGTTTCACTGTCTGCGGCGGCCATGAAAACCACCCCATCCACTCAAGCCAGAACGAAATCCACTCCTCAAGCATCCGGCCGAAAGACCGCAAGCGTTTTAAAAGTAATGACGCTGGCAATCGATATTGGCGGGACAGGCCTAAAAGCTTCACTGCTCGATCATGAGGGCGCGATGATTACTGAACGGGTGCGGGTGGCGACTCCGGAGCATTGTGGGCCGGCGCTGATGGTCGAGATGCTTGTTAAACTTGTGGCTGAGCTGCCCAGCTATGACCGCGTGTCGGTGGGCTTTCCTGGCGTCGTCCGACGCGGCAAGATTTTCACCGCTCATAATCTGGGCACCGAGGCCTGGTTCGGATTTGATCTGGATTTGGCGCTCACGAAGGCGCTGGGAAAACCTGTGCGCGTGCTCAACGATGCCGATATTCAGGGGCTTGGCGCGATCTCAGGCAAAGGCGTTGAGATGGCTATTACGCTCGGCACCGGGCTCGGCTCGTGTCTTGCCGAGGACGGTCGGCTTTCCACGCACCTGGAGCTGGCGCATCACCCGTTCCGGAAAGGCGAGACTTACGAGGAGCAGTTGGGGAATGCCGCCCTCAAGAAGGCTGGGAAACCGGAGTGGAATCGGCGGGTAGCCAAGGCGATCGAGGCCTTGCGAGCGCTTACCAATTTCGATCACTTGTATATTGGTGGCGGCAACGCCAAGGGGATCAAGTTTACTTTGCCGGGCGATGTCAGTGTGGTTTCCAATGAGTTGGGGATGCGCGGTGGCATCTGGCTCTGGCGCGAGCGCAGCCCCGGCAGCACCGATATCTTCCGGAGGCAAACGCCGGGCGCTGAGCATAATACGGAAGTTTAACGCCGAGGTTTGACGCGGCGTGGGAGTCCACGGATTTTTAACGCAAGTCGTGGGCATGTAGTTCCGAGGCGTTCCCATCGGTGACGGTGAACTCGACGAACATCTGCCGCCAGACCCAGAAACTCCAAATGCAACGTGCCCTCGCGGTGTTGCGGGTTTGGAAGCAACGCCAACGCCATCCTCAGGAGCCTCGGCAGGAGGGTTCCATCGTTGGCGATCAATTCTCGGATTCCTGCGGCCGAACCCGTTCGTCGCCATCGACCGGCTAGTCGTCTTGCACAAACTACGATGTCCAAAAGGCTTGAACAGGAGGCGACACAATCACGTAACCGCTGGGATCTCCCTCAAGGGAATACGCCAGCTCTTCACCGTTGGACCGGTGAGCAGGGAGGAGGGACGGCGTTTATGATGCGATATATTTTACTCTCGGCGATCGTAATAAATGGAGCTGTCAGTATTGGATGTCTAAAACGGCAGCAAGTTGAGGAACCAATCCCCATGATCGATACGCAGAAAATCGTCGACGTTGAGACGCCCAAGTCTTCTCCTTCGCCGGATCCGAAGGGGACTCTTAAAAAGGACTGACGTGGAGGAAAGGGGTCATGGGTCGCGCCAAGATAAACTGCTCCTGATCGAGGGCGGCATGGACACGCCGCCAGAGTCTGGCGTGGAAGTCCGGAAGTCTTCGTTCCTTAATATTGCCGAATGAAAGTTGGCGAACCAAACCGAGGAAGCCAGCGAGGGAGCGGCGATGATAGTTTAGGCTGTGCAATCATCATCAGTAATTCCGGGGACAGTGAGCATCTATAAAAACTAACGACTGAGAGGCAGGTCTTACGCATCTAAAATGACGATGAGAAAGACTGAGTCAGAGCGGATCGAGTCGCAGCGGGGTTCCGCCAAAGGGCGATCCCGAGCGCAACCTCTGAGGAATTATGAAGGATGAATAAAGAGGGAAGCTTCGGGCTTAACGGCACCTGCGTTCGCCTAATCTTCATTATTCAAAATCTATCCTTCATAATTCCTATTAGGGCGCTTTGGCGTAGATGCTTTCCCGCCACCGGTTTATGGCAGGATCTAACCTTTCCAATCGTCATGTTAGATGCGTTAGCCCTGACACAAGGAGGTGTCGAATGCCCACGAAATATATCGTCCGGCTGTCTGCAGAGGAACGCGGTGATATGTCAGGAAATCGTAAAACGGCTCACGGGATCTTCAGAGAAAGTCAGGCGCGCGCAGATTTGAAGAACTTATACCCAAAGATTAAGAACGGATGACGCCCTAGTCTGGCGCTCCTACTGAGGCTCGCCGAGGCGCTTGAGTAAGGCACTTTCCATGCGGTCCACGCGATCTTTGATGCTCGGGTCGATGTGGCGCATTTTGCTGAACAAGGCCTTATTGTAGGTGCGTAGCGCTTTGCGTCCGTCTTCTTCGGAGCTGACGGCGTCGGCTTTTTCTTTGAGTGACTTCAACTCGCT
>JAYTYG010000357.1:0-2565 GCA_043742585.1 Spartobacteria bacterium | reverse complement strand
GATCATCGGCTTGTCGTAAATTGGCAGCAACTGTTTACAGACAATGTTCGTCAACGGAGAGAGCCGGGTGCCGGCGCCGCCTGCGAGAATGATAGCTTTTTTAGGATTCATGGCATGGAAACTCAGTGCGCGGAAGGGCACGGGAGCGAGGCGGCGAGGTCGTGGACGACGTTTAACATGCGTTCGCCGAGGCGCTGAAATTCATAATGCATCTATAAATCCGAGTTTGCGGCCCAAGCGCAACCATTTCGATTTCTGGAGTGTGGCGATGGTTTGCTCCTGCAGGAGTTGCTTTTTCAGCAGCCCGCTCGCGCTCGCAGTGAGTTCCGGAAACGCTTCCGGCGGCAGCCCACCCAGCAGCGCGGCCGTGGATTCCGGCCCCATCTGCGCGAACATTTGCGCCACCACGCTGAGAAAGACTTCCGCCCGGAAGTCGGAGTGATTGCCCATCAACTGCCGGAAATATCCCGCGTAGGCCTGCCTGACCGAGGCCGATTCCGCCAAGTCCGGGGCGATTTCCCGGAGCAGATCGCCATTCATCCGCAGGGTTTCGAGCTTCACCTTTTCGGTGCCCACGGACTTGATGGTGTTGGTGGGATGGGTGCGGTAAAAAAGCAGGGACTCATCAATGACTCCGAGCTTGCGGTGCAAAGCGCAGTGCAACGCGAAAAAATAGTCGTGCACATAGCGGTACTCGCGAAAAGGCGCGGCCGCGAAATACGCCTGCCGCCCCACGAAATTGCTGCTGGTCTTGGCAAAGTTGGCGATCCCGAGCCACTCCGCCAGGTCGTCGCGCTTGGCCGCCCACACGCGCTCAGCCCAGCGCGCCTTGGGGGCCGACGCCGCCAGCGCGGTGCCGTCACTATCGATCAATTTCAAGCCGGTGCAGACCACGTCGTGCTCCGGATGGCGCTCCAAATAGCCCACGCACTTCTCCAGGCGCTCAGGATGATAGAGATCATCGGAATTGAGCACCGCGAGAAAATCGCAGTCGGCCGCCTGTGCGATGGCGCGGTTGAGAGCCACATGCGCGCCTGCGTTGGACTGGGTGGAGATGGCGATGCGCAGGTCATTAAACGAACGCACAACAGCCACTGAACCATCCGTCGAGCCGTCATCGACGATAATCACCCGGTCCACGGGCCGGGTCTGGGCCAGGACCGACTCGAGCGCGGGGCGGATATAAGCCTCGTGATTATAAAGAGGAATGACGACGGCAAGCTTCAAGGGAAAGGATTGGGGACAAGTTTAGGAGGGAAAGGAAGGGGCTGATCTTTCCTTCTCCCGGAGCGATAGGGAATGATAAACCGGAAAACGCAGGGCGATTGCCTCTAATCTTCGGTGCAATCGCAGGCAGGCGCATAGCCCAACGGGATTACGCCCTCCGGCCCAGCTGCGGGCCTACCCCGGGACTGGATCGAATCGCCCCGCGGTTTTGGGAGTTCCCGCAGGCGGCGACGCGCGGTAATGAACTGGCATGGATTCCCAGCCGTTTATTCGCACTGAAGTGCAGGTGATGTTTTTCGACACGGACTGCGCTGCCATCGTGCACAACCTTGCTTACCTACGGTTTATCGAAACTGCGCGCACCCTGCTTGCCGAACAGCTCGGCATGGGGCTGGTGGAAATGAGCCGCACCAAGGTGTATCCGGTGTTGATGCGCACCGAGATCGACTATAAACGCCCGGCTCTGCTCGGCGATAAGCTGGTCATCGAAGGCCGCCTCGAAAGCATCGAGGGCATGCGCTTCTGGTGCAGCTTCGAGGTGCGGCGCCCGGCCGATAACGCGCTCATCGCGCAGTCCCGGCAAATGCTGGCCGTGATTCAAATGCCGGAAGCCAAGCCGCTCCGGCTGCCGGCCGATTGGGCCACCCGCTTTGCCCATCTTCGAGTGCGGCGAGGAGCCAAGTAGGAATTATGAAGGATGAATTATGAGGGATGAAAATTCCGAGAACGCTGGTGACGTTACGCCCGAAGCTTCTCTTTATTCATACTTCATCATTTATCCTTCATAATTCCTCAATGGTTGCGCCCGGTATCGGCCTTTGGCGGATCCGCGTTGCGGTTCGATCCGCTCTGGCTTAGTCCCCAGGGTAGGCCCGCAGCGGCCAACCCTGGGCTGGTGGACGTAATCCCGTTGGGATATTTCGAATCCCGTTGGGATATAGAGGAGCAGCGATTACAGAAAAATTTAGATGCTTAAGCCCTGTTCCTTGCTTGCCTTCAAGTATCGTCGAAATCCTCGTTTCGCTAACCCCAGTATGTAGTGTGGATGAGCCACCAGGTGACAAAACTCCCCCTTCATACTTCATCATTCATTCTTCATAATTTTCCTCCCGCCCCCTTTCTCCGCGTTGCTATTTTTCCAGGCCGTCGATTTTTAGATAGGTCGGGGTGCGGTCTACTCCGGTGCCCGGGGCTTCGATCCGCATCTCTTTTAAAATCCATGAGCCTTCGACTTTCTGGCCCGCGAGCACCTTGAATCGGCGAGCGAGTTTGCCCGAATGATCGTAGGCCTCGGCCTGCATGAGCGCCCCAGCTTGTTTGTCGATCCAAAGTAAAACT
>JAYTYG010000356.1:0-6778 GCA_043742585.1 Spartobacteria bacterium | reverse complement strand
TACGCATCTCCGTTCCTTTAGTCTTGGCGGCAGGCGTGAGGAATCGAGGGATGATAAAGGATGAGAAGCGTTGGGTCGGGCTGAATGGTATATGCGGTGTTCGGATCTTCGTCCTTCATAATTCTTAACAGCTCGCGCCAAGATTAAAGAAACGGAGATGCGCCCAGTTTGCTCTGTCATTGTCATTGCCCAATGGCGCGGGGATCGTGATAGCGTCCGCCGTGCAAAAGACGGAATCTATTTTTGTCGCTGGTCATCGAGGACTAGCGGGCGGTGCAATTAGCCGGGAGCTGTCGGCTAGTGGCTATACTCAGCTTTTAACCCGGACTCGGCAGGAGTTGGACCTAACTGATCGCGACGCGGTGCGTGGTTTTTTTGATCAAGAACGTCCGAATGTGGTGGTGCTGGCGGCTGCCAAGGTCGGCGGGATCAAGGCTAACAATGATTTCCCTGTGGAGTTTCTTTTAGAAAATCTCAAGATCCAGAATAACGTGATTGAGGCGGCGCATGATTTCGGGGTGCGCAGGCTTTTGTTTTTGGGGAGCTCTTGCATATACCCGAAGTTCGCGGCGCAGCCCATAGAAGAGGCCTCGTTGTTGAGCGGGGCGCTGGAGCCGACCAATGAAGCCTATGCGATCGCCAAGATCGCCGGGATCAAGCTTTGTCAGGCGTATGCGCGCGAGAAAGGCTGTGATTTCTTTAGTGCGCTGCCGACTAATCTTTATGGGCCAGGCGATAATTTCGATCTCGCGAGCTCGCATGTCCTGCCGGCGTTGGTGCGCAAGGTGCATGAGGCTAAATTGGCGGCTGCTGAGTCGGTGGTGATTTGGGGGACGGGAACCCCTCGGCGCGAGTTTATGTATGTGGAGGACCTGGCGAATGCGTGTCGGTTTCTGCTTGAGCACGAGGAGTCGTCGGAAATCGTGAACGTGGGTTGCGGGGAGGATATTTCGATTAGAGAGCTTTCTGAGTTAATCTGTGAAGTGGTGGGATTTGCGGGAGGGCTGGAGTTTGATGTGAGCAAGCCTGACGGCACTCCTCGCAAGTTGTTGAATACAAGTAAGCTGAAAGCACTTGGCTGGACTTCGAAGATTTCGCTGAGAGACGGCATTGCGCGCACTTACCAGTGGTATTGCCGGAGCTTGGGAATCTAAGAGCTAAATTCGATGGCGTTTTTAGATCGTGCTTCCCTATCTTCGGGCCCAGTCAGTTTCAAGACGCTCTAAATTGTGTGTGAGCTGGCTGCCACTTTTTCTTTGGTTTGGGCTTAAGCAAAATGACGACGTCGAAAAAAACTCAGGTTTTATTGGTAGATGATCACGAAGTGGTTCGCTACGGCTTGCGCGCGCTCGTCGCTGCCAGCCCGGATTACAACGTTTGCGGAGAGGCCGCTAATGGGCGCGATGCCGTGGCGTTGGCGGAGGTGCTGCGTCCGGATATTGTGGTGATGGATATCGGGATGCCGATATTAAACGGGTTTGAGGCGACCCGGCAGGTGCTCGAGAATCTGCCTAGAACCCAAGTGCTGGTGCTTTCAATGCATCAGTCGGATCAGTTGGTGCTGGAAGTGATTGAGGCAGGGGCCCGCGGCTACGTCTTAAAATCGGATGCGGCCCGGGACCTTATGCTGGCGCTGGATGCGTTACGGTCCAACCGGACATTTTTTACATCGCGCGTGGCCAATCTCATTGAGCGCTCTGAGGAATTTGTGATGGAGCCACAAGTCGGGGGCAGGAGAGGAGGGGGTAAACTTACTCGGAGGGAGCGGGAAACCCTGCAGTTGGTGGCGGAGGGAAACAGTAACAAGGGGGTGGCTCAGGCGCTGTCGATTAGCGTGAAGACTGCTGAGATCCACAGGGCCAAGGTCATGAGTAAGTTGCAGATGGATTCGGTGGCGGACTTGGTGCGGTATGCCATTCGCAACGACATCATCGAGCCGTAACTCGAGCTGTTGTGATAAGGTCTTCCGGCCACAGATGGGGAAATGGCCTGCGGTCTCTTTACGCCGGAGGCGTTGAAAGAAATTAGCCGGTGGTCGAGGAGTCTGCTACGACACCACCGGTACCCTACATCAAACGCGGTCCGACTCCGGAGGTGGTCGCAGACGTCCATTCCAGGCGGACAAAGGTTCTGGGGGGGCTGCGTGGCGCTTGCTGCGGTTTCCTCAATGCCACCGGTGTGCTGCGACCACCTACGAGATCGGCCTTTGGCGGAACCGCGTTGCGGTTCGATCCGCCCTGGCTTAGTCCCAGGGTAGTCCCGCAGCGGGCCAACCCTGGGCTGGAGGACGTAATCCCGTTGGGATATTTCTATTGCCGTTGGGATATTTCTAATCCCGTTGGGATATTTCTAATCCCATTGGGATATACGAGGGCCTCCGATTATAGAGAAATTTAGAGGCCTAATCCCTGCGCTTTCCGGGGCTAATATCCGGGAACCGTTGGGTTGGAAATGACAGGATATCGATAAGCGTCATTTCTGGGGCAGTTGTCTCAATGGGAATATCTATACGGATCACAGCCACTTTTTTCGGCGAAAGAATATTGTCTGGGCGATTGCGATCACAGCCATGACACTTAGGCATCCGACATAGCCAAGGGGATGATGGAGCTCAGGCATGTTGAGGGGCATGGTCCCGTTGGCGTTGTCAAAGTTCATCCCATAAAGGCCGGCGACAAACGTCAGGGGAATGAAGATCGAAGTGATCACGGTCAAGACCCGCATGATTTCGTTCGTGCGCAGGCTTACGCAGGAAAGATACATTTCAAGCAGCCCTGCTGTCACATCCCGATAGCTCTCAATGAGGTCCATGATCTGGATCGTATGATCGTAGCAATCGCGCAGGAAAACTTTCGTCGCTGCGCTGATGAGCCCGGTCTCGTCGTGTAACAGCGCGCTGATCACATCGCGTTCGGGCCAGACAAAGCGCCGTAGCTGCATCAATGCGCGGCGATGTTCGTGGAGCACGCGGACACAGTTTTGAGTGGGGTTATCCATGAGCTCGTTTTCGAGCTTCTCAATGGATTCGCCAAGGTCCTCAAGCGCTGGGAAGCAGTGATCGATAATCGAATCCAGGAGCGCGTAAGTTAGATAGTCGGTTTTAAGTTTGCGAATAAAGCCGCGGCCGCCACGGATCCGATCGCGGACGGGATCAAAGGAATCGTGAATGTCTTCCTCCTGAATGGTGATGAGGATGTTTTTGCAGAGGAAAAAGCTGACTTGTTCACCGCAGAGCCGATTGGCGGAATCGCGGTAGATCATCTGAGCGATGATAAAGAGATGCTGGTCGTACGGCTCCATTTTCGGGCGTTGGCCGGTGTGTAAGACGTCTTCGAGTGCGAGCGGGTGGAGCTGATATTTTTCGCCTAACGCTTTGAGCACCTCGACATCGCCCAGCCCGCTCATGTCGATCCAGCGGACTCGCCCGTCGTCTAGATTAGGGTCAGGTAAGTCGGATACGTGGTCCACGATGCGCTCGATGAGGTAATCGACATCATACTCCACGAGTCGCAGGATGGGTTTGGTGGAGGCGCCTGGGGCAAGTGGCGTGAGGGTGGCCGGGGCGGTGCCGGGCTGTGCGTAGCTGGTTCCTAACATAGTGGGAGCACGTTAGGGAGAGCTGCGCGGCTTGCAAAGAGCGACGCGGCTGGGGGGCGAAAGTAAGTCCTGCGTGGGGTTGGTTGTCGGCGATTCGGACTCTCCTACGACAGGATGCGGCTGTCTATCCGCTGTTTTCCTGGGGGGGATTTCCAGTGTAAATGCCGCCGCCATTGGGCTTTCCGCCTGTCAGGTGTCCGGCTCCGTTGACAATGCGCCTTAGCGTTTCGATAATCGAGGCTATGAGTCTTGATTTGAATGATCTGCTGCGTGATTGGCCACATGAGCCTGGCATGATCAAGGTCCGCAAAATTCTGGGCAGCGATGGCCGGGAGAAGCTGCAGCTACGCATCGATCTGGGATTGATTCAGATGGAGGCGCAGGGGCGCCCGGACGGGCAGGAGCCCCATGATTGTGAATCTCTTTTTGATTACCAGCAGGGGCGCGCGCAGAAGTCCGAGAAAAAGTCGGAGCCCTTTGTGCTGACGGTGGAGGAGGTTGGGGAGCTGCAGCAGGAGGGGATCCAGTATTATCACCGCTATATTTCGCTCTTTCAGATCAACGATTATCTGGGCGTCATTCGCGATACCAAACGCAATCTCGATATGTTCGCGTTCGTGGCCAAGCACGCGCCCGACGAGGATCTGGCCTGGTCGGTGGAGCAATTCACTCCTTATGTGCGCATGATGAATTCCCGGGCCAAGGCCACGATCGCTTTGGATCGGGAAGACTTTAACGATGCCATTAAGCTCATCGAAAAGGGCATGGAGCATATCCGCGCTTTTTACGCCGATTGCGGTAATACCGAGATGGAAGCGCAGAGCCCGGAGTTGGCGTTTTTGAATGATTGGCGCGAGGAGGTCCGCGCCAAGCAGCCTTTGTCCAAGCTCGAGAAAATGCAGCGCGAGATGGATAAGGCGATCGCTACCGAGGCTTATGAGCGGGCGGCGGAATTGCGCGATGCGATCCGCGCAATGCAGAGCCAGGTGTGAAGTCAGCGTCGGTCGATGGGCTTTGTAACGCAGAGGCCCGGAGGCGCAGAGGCGCAGAGGCGCAGAGGCGCAGAGGAGGGAGAGCCAATTTTTAGTCCCTATTTCCACTCCGCGCCTCTGCGTCTCTGATGGCGTATTGTCTGCGTCTGCGTTAAATCCTAAAACGCGAGGCGCGGGGATCGCATTTTATTTGCGGGCGGCGTGCGGATGGTTGATTCGAGAGGGGGGAGCGATGATAGTGCGCGATCCGATGAAGAAACCGCGCGCGCAGTGTTGGTTTGAATGGCTTCCGCTGGGGCGTCACTGCCTTTTGCTGGTGCTTGCCGTAGTGTTGTCGGGGTGCGGCAACGATCCCAATGCAAAACCGCTGCACGAAAAGCGCGCGGATGGAACCCCTTGGTTGGTGCGTTATTCAGGCATGTCAGAGGAGCCTCGTTCCCTGGATCCGCAGGTGGCATATGATCAGATGAGCCGTCGGGTGCTGGAGCCGATCATTGAAACTCTGCTCGAATATCATCCTTTTAAGACCGACCCGTATGAGCTGTCGCCGGCGCTCCTGGCGTCGATGCCTGAGCTGATGGTCGATGCTGAGGGTCGTCCGACTTACTTGTGCAGGCTTAAACCGGGGATTTTCTTTGTCGATGATCCGTGTTTTCCAGGTGGCAAAGGCCGCGAATTGGTGGCTGACGACGTCCAATATACTTTTCAACGCCTGTGCGATCCTAAATTGGTGAGCCCGGTATATTCGGCATTGAGTGAGTATGTGGCGGGGATGCGTGAGGCCTATCAATCGGCAAAGACAGCGGGAGATATATTCGATTATAAGAAGCCAATGAGCGGGGTGGAGGTGATCGACGCGACCACGTTCAAGCTGCATCTCACTAAGCCGTATCCGCAGATCATTTATTGGTTGTCCATGCACTTCACCGCGCCAGTGGCCCGCGAGGCGGTGGCCTATTATGATGGAAAGACGCACGGCGATGGCCCAGGGGGTAAGATGCAGGTGCGGCCACAGTTTGCCTGGCATCCGGTGGCGACCGGGCCGTTCAAGTTGGTTGAATATACGCCCGGACATATGGTGCGGATGGAGCGGAATCCAGGATACAAAACCACGGTTTTTCCCGACAGCGGTTGGGGTAAAGAGAAGGAAGCGGAGTTGCGGCCGTTGGCAGGGAAAGCATTGCCGCTGGTGGATGAGTTTGTATTGACGATTTTTCACGAAACCCTGCCTGTCATCCTACTCACTCGGCAGGGGTATCTGGATGCCATGGCGGTCTCCAAGGATGCGTTCAATTCCTTCGTCATCCCCTCTGGCGGGTTGAGTCAGAAATACGCGCAACGCGGTATGCGCATGGAAAAAGAGGTGGAGCCGAGCACCTTCTTTATCAGCTTTAATATGCAGGATCCCGTCCTCGGACCCAATGCCAAGCTGCGGCAGGCGCTCGCCTGTTCCTATGATAGGCAGGGCGAGATCGATATCTTTTACAATGGGGTCCCGCTCGCGGCCCAACAGGTTGTGCCCCCGGGAATTTATGGGTTTCAGCCCGATTACAAAAACCCATACGGGTTTGATTTGGTGAATGCGCGACGGCTCATCGCCGAAGCGGGTTACCCTAACGGGATCGACCCTAAGTCAGGGCGACCGCTGGAGCTTTCCATTGATGTGACCGCCACTGGCGCCGAGGAACGGCAGATTGCCGAATATCAGCAGCGGCAGTTCGAACAGCTCGGCGTCCGGGTTAAGATGATCGAAAATACCTTTGCGCGGATGATCGAGAAAGAAGACCAGGGGAATTTTCAGATCGCTGCCGGGACTGGCTGGGGCGCGGACTATCCGGACCCGGAGAACTTTTTCTTTCTCTATTATGGGCGGAACTTTCCGCCCGAGGGCAAGAATATCAACCGGTATAAGAATCCGGAGTTTGACAGTCTCTTTGAGAAGATGTCGACAATGGCGGCTACGCCGGAGCGGCTGGCGATTGTTAAAAAGATGAATGCGATAATAAACGAGGACTGTCCTATGGTGCTGCAGCTACACAAGGCATATTACTCTGTAGTTCAGCCGTTTGCGCCTCGCACCCAGAGTAATCTGATGCTTGAAGGCGGGGCGAAATACGCGCAGGTCAATTACGCATTGAGGGAGGAGAAGCGGCGGGAATGGAATCCGGTGGCTAAATGGCCGATTGTCG
>JAYTYG010000355.1:0-6044 GCA_043742585.1 Spartobacteria bacterium | reverse complement strand
AACCTAAACACGGCGATGGAAACTGAATATGAACACACAATTCGTTCAACATCAGAAGGTTCCGAGAATTGTCACCGACCGAATCGTTCACCATGCGGGTGAGCCTAAACACTTCTGTAAATCCCTCAATCTCTGTGCTTTCTGCGTTCTTTGCGGCCAATCATTTCCGCTTTTAGGTTAAAGCCGGCCAAACCTCAGGAATTTATCCGCAGCCCCAGGGTAGGCCCGCTGCAGGCGAACTATGGTGGTCTGTCACGCGTGATTTGAGGGGACGAATGGGAAGAACGAGAAGAATGGGACTTATGGGGCCGCGGCGGCTACTCAACAAAGCTCGCGTGAAATAGCACTAGGCTGGGATACGCAATCTCGTTGGGATATATGAGCACCTGCCATTACAGAGTAATTTAGATGCATAAGCCCTTCTTGCTCCGAAGCCAATAGCTGCGTGACAATGGCCGCCTAGGTCAATTCTCTGCGGCTCCGCGCCTCCGCGTTAAAATCTGCGGAGCGCCTCCCTGCTAGAATTCCTGCTCCAACTGATCGAGATACTTCGTCACAGGATCCTCCCGATGCCGGCGCAGCTCTTCAGTGGAAAGATCGTGCGCGGCCTTCAAAAAACTATCGAAAGCGTCACTCTTCGTCCCCAACTGCAGCTCATACCAATTGAGATAATCGGCAATATCGCCAATGCGCTTTGAAACAATATTTCGGTAGCGCTCCACCGCAGCGATCCGGTTGCCGATCCCCTTGGGGCTGCCGCCCAGTAGCGACGCGAAGATTTGTTCGTAGTCGGCGAGAATAGGTCGGTAAAGGACATGGGAACTGGCGCTCAAAGCGACGATGCCCGAATGCGCCTTATCCAGCGCCGACTTACCTCCAGGCAATGCCATGAACTCCTCAAACTGCCGAAGGGCGAAAGTCTTCTTCTCTCCGGCTTTATTCACCACCACCGAAACGCTCAAAATTGCCTGCAATTGTTTATCGGTGTCCTCCGGGGACAGCCCTTTATACCGATCCGAATCAGCCAGGCGCGCCATGTTGAGCGTCCACCATTTTTGCAATTCATTCGCGGAACCGGCCAAATCACTAAACTCCTTGAGCAGTGCGGCCAAAGGATCTGCCTGCAGCTCAGGCCAGCGACGTAAAAGCCGTGCCAGCGCCGCCTTACCGCCAGGTTGCTCGGCAAGTAATTGGATCAGACACAGTGAGTAAGCCCCGTCCACCGCCTGCGCCGCAGCGCCCGGTTCCTCGGCATGGAGCGTTAGGAAATCACCAATATCAGGGACTCTATTAGCCTCGATGATCCCCTTGAAAAGTTCCGAGGCAACGCCCGCCTCCCGTTGCCGCAGAGATTGCAAAGTGCCGCTCACCAGCCACCAGGGCGGCTCAAAGTAGCTTTCACCGCCTTTAATCGGCGGCCGATCCCGATAGCAAATATCCAAAAGCACCGCCCGCACAATCTGTCGCCTAAGGTCGAAGCCAGCCGGCCCATCTCCGATCTGAACCGCAATTCGAATTGAAGTCCCCCCTGGCGTTTCTATCAAACGCACGTCGCTAGGCCCCCATGTCGCGGCGCGCCGCAAACTGATTACAATCGGGATCTTCCAAAGATCCGGCTCCCCTAGAAACGAAAGAGCGGCGGCCTTGGCTTCATCGGCGCGATTATTAACCAGGGCGCGGGCCGAGGCGTCCAAGCCATAAACGATGAACTGGCGTGATTGGCTGGTGCTATGCCCTTCGCTGAGCACCGGCGCCGACAAAGCTGACACTTGGCAAAGCAGCGCGAACAGCCAGGCCAAGCGCCAATTCATTTCCCCCCTTTAGTCACCAACAACACCCGCTCCTTCTCAATCACGACCGATTGCATCCGAGTGAACTGCTCGCTTTCGCGTTTTAAAGCCACTTGCGCACGGCTAAAAATAAAGCCGCCGTATTTCATCAAAGCCGGATGAATGGGCAGACGCCCGAAACTCCCACCCAAAAGTTGGCAAACCACTTTTCCCTCCACGTTTTCCACGGCATACGAAATCCCATTGTAAAAGGAGTAACCAAACATCGATTGCTCCAGCCAGATCCGGCAGACCTTGGGTTCAAAGCTCACCGCCACCCGCTCAAAGTTTACTCCGGGGATGTCGCTGGTGCCCATCTTCGCTTTTGCCGAACGTAAATGCTGGTTCACGTCCTTCTGCCCGAAAACCAACTGTTGCGGCCGGGGCGAGTCCAATGCGTCCGTGATCTCGGACGAAATAATCCTTGAGGCATCTTCGATTTTTGGCTTCGACGATGGCAAATTTTTCGGCGGCAGCACCCCCAAAACCACCATCGCGCTAATCGCGGACCAAATCAGGACTGTGGCGCCCGCTTTGACTTCACGCAGCATCCAGCCCGAGGTCGGGTTCGTCATCTTCTTCACCCGTTTCCGAGTGCGATCCGCCGATTCCTGCGCCGACTTCGTGCCTTCAAGCGGCAATACTGAGCGATCCAGTTTTCCGCCGCAGCTATGGCAGTAAACCCGCTCAGCTTCGTTGACGTAGTCGCAACTAGGGCACTTGAGCGTCGTGGGGGGAGGCGTTGACATTAGTCCTTCTTGGGGGGCTTTGACTTGGAGTCAGGTTTCGCTGCGGCTTTTGGCGCCGCCTTCGATTCCGACTTGGTTTCCGACTTTGGCGTGGCACTTGACGAGGCGCTATCGTTCCTGGCCGCCGCCTTGTATCCGTCACTGCGGTAATCGGTGATGTAAAATCCCGAGCCTTTAAAAATCAGGCCAGCCCCAGTCCCCAGTTGCCGTTTGACCGTGCCTTTTCCCCAAGTCTTCTGGCAGCAAGAGTCTTTTGGGCAAACAGTGAAGGCGTCATCTTTCATCGATTGAAAGACTTCGAAGCCCTTTCTGCATTTGGTACATTGATACTCGTATGTGGGCATGGTTCAACGGGGACGGTCTACAAACTCAACGGACTATATCAGAGCCTCCTGAATCTCGCAATGAACGCTCTTGAATTCCGGTCTGGCTTAGCCTCTTACCAACCGCTTTACGCAGACGCCTGCGGCAAGGTGGCTTTCGGGCTCGACAGAATCCCGTGCTTAGGCCCATGCCCGACCCAAAGGTTCCACAGCAATACAACCGGCGCGGCAATGAAGACCGATGAATAGGTGCCCACGATCACACCGACCAGAATCGCAAAAGCAAAGTCGTTCAACACCGGCCCACCAAAGAAGTAGAGGCCCGCCGTCGTCAGCAAAGTCACGCCCCCGGTCAATATCGTCCGACTCAAAGTCTCATTCACGCTCAGGTTCATGATTTCCTCCAACGACCCCTTGCGCCCGCTGCGAATGGTTTCACGGATCCGGTCAAACACGACGATCGTGTCGTTCACCGAATAACCGGCGATGGTCAACACCGCGCCGACGATGATCAGGGAAAGTTCCCGGCCAAAAAGGGCAAACGCGCCGACGGTGATAATGACATCGTGCAACAATGCCACCAGGGCGCCCAAGGCGAATGAAAACTCAAACCGGACCGTCACGTAAAAGAGAATCCCAATCATGCCCAAGGCCAGCGCTATCAATGAATTGCGCGCCAACTCCCCGCCCACCAAGCTGCCCACGGTCTCGGACTGCACCACTTCAAACTTCGCGGAGGGAAGCCCTTGCAGCTGTTTTACGATGATTTCCTTGGTGCCTTTGGGGCTCCGGATCGCTGTGTAAACTTTGTTCGCCGATTTTTCCGTTTGGACCACAAAATCACTGATCTTCGGATTGATCTCCCCGATCGCCCCGCGCACCTCAGCGTCGCTTGGCTTGGTCCCCGTCGCCTCCATCACGATCCGCTCGCCACCTCGAAAATCCACACCGAAGTTTTTCTCGCCGCGCACTGTAAAGATGCCGATCGAGGCGACGATCACGATGATCGACGTCGCAATCGCCGCGCGCCGTTTTCCGAGGAAATCGAAGTGAGTGGCGTTAATGAGGCTGCTCATCCGGATAGTCTTGAGCACCCCGAGATGCATCGACCAAGCAAAGAGATTGCGAGTAACAATTAGCGCCGTAAACAGCGTCGCCACGATCCCGATAATCAGCGTCACCGCAAAGCCCTTGATCGGGCCGGTGGCCTTCCAGAACAAGATCACTGCGGTAATCAGCGTGGTGACATTCGAATCGAAGATCGCACTGAACGCCTTATCGAACCCGGCGTTGACACTGCTCTTGATGCTCTTGCCCTCCGCCAGCTCTTCCCGTAAACGCTCGTATAGTAGCACGTTGGCGTCCACTGCCATTCCCAGCGTCAGGATGATGCCCGCAATTCCCGGCAGCGTCAGCACCGTGCCAAACATCGACATCGCCCCAAAAAGCAGCACCAGATTGACCAAAAGCGCTATGTTCGCGATCAAACCCGCGAACCTGTAATACAGCATCACACAAATCACGGTCAGCGTGATTCCCAGCAAGCCGGCGTAAATACCGCTGCTGACCGACTCGGCGCCCAAGGTGGAAGACGTGCTGCGCACCTCCTCGATCTTCACTTCGTTTTGCAATGGATTTTCCAGCGCGCTGGAGAGATCGCGCGCCTGCTTTTCGGTGGAATTCCCGGTGATCTGCGCGCTGCCGCCAAAAATCGCATCCCGGATGACCGGGGCGGATTGCACCACGCCGTCGAGGACGATGGCGAAACGCTTGCCCACATTGGCCTCAGTGAGCTTCCCGAAAAGTTCGCCGCCTTGTGTGCTGAACTGGAGACTCACACCCCAACCACTTTTGTCGATGAAGGCGTGGGCCCCGGTGACCATGCTCCCGGGGATATCCGCAGTCTTTTTAACAATAAGCTGTTCTTCGAAGGGCTTCCCCCCCCGCACATCTTTGTATGTCTCAAGCTTGTAAGCCGGGTCCGGCAGCTCCATGCCCGCCAGGATGGCGTCACTGTTCGCGTGTACCATGCGGAATTCCAACTTCGCCACGCGTTTTAATTGATCGAGCGCCTCGGCCAACGCAGCGTCATTCAAACCCGGGATCTGCACCAAAATCCGGTCCGTGCCCTGCGGCGTAATCACAGGCTCGCTGGTGCCCATCTTGTCGACCCGGCTCCGGATCACTTCCACGGCCTGATCCACCATAGTTTTGGTGATCTCCCGCTTTTCGAGCGTGGTAACGCCATTGGTGACCACCGGCACTTCGGACTCGATCAAGCGAATCAGAAAAGAGGAGCCGCCCTGGATATCGAGGCCCTTCTTCAAACCATGGGTATTAACTTCGAATAAACAAAGCGCAACCAACAGCACCGCAAGCGCACTACCCAGTATCCGCTTGATCCGATCGCTGTCAGTGAAAAAATACCAACCGAAGACGATCAGCAGAAGGAGACCGCAGAAGAAAGTTCCAATGGGAGTCATCTAGTAAAATGGGCGGGTTACGAAAGTTTACGAGGCGGGGCGGTGGACCAAGGGGGGGGTAGGAAAACTATGCGCCGGACTCGGAAGAAGATCCTTCGCTCGCCTTCAGGATGCTGGCCACCGAGGATTTCTCGATCTCGATTTTAACATTGTCAGCTACCTTAAGGATAAAGGTGCGCTCCTTGACGTTGGAAATCATCCCGTGAATGCCGCTTGCCGTGATGACCCGATCACCGGTTTTAGTGGCGTTCACCTGATCCTGAAGTGCTTTCTGGCGCTTTTGCTGCGGCCGGATCGTGATGAAATAAATCATCGCGAAGGCGAACATCATCATTCCCACCATTTGCAAACCGCTGTCTGGCGCCTTGGGCGGCACTGCGGGCGAAGGGGCCTGGGCTATAAAAAGGATGGCGGTGGTGAGCATACAAATAGAGTTGAAAATTCGCTAATGAAGGCAATGCGCCCCCCCTGAAAAGGGAGCGGAAGGTTATTTACGGGACAGTGTTTGTCCAAGGTTTTCTCCCAGGCGTTCAGGAACTCCCCCACCAGCCCCAGAAAGGCCTCCCCGCAACGCGTCTCTTTAGTTCGATTCGCAATCACACCGTCAGAAGGTGACGGGATGAGGGGATGACAAGGTGACAAGGTGACGGGGTGACGGGG
>JAYTYG010000354.1:0-4403 GCA_043742585.1 Spartobacteria bacterium | reverse complement strand
GGCTGCGCGGGCCGCCCCCCCGCCGCGGACGTGGGAATCGCTGGAGAATAAACGGGCGCGGCGAGGATCCGGTTCCGCCCTAGGGCGATAGTAGTGGCGCCCAGCCGGAAGAGAGACTACAAGCCGCGATGCAAAAGAAACTTTTTAGCGAGCTTGGCCTCTCGCCCGAGCTACTCAAGGCCGTCGCCCGCATGGGGTTCGAGGAGGCCTCCCCCATCCAATCCGAGGCGATCCCGGTCATCATGAGCGGCTCAGATGTCGTCGGCCAATCCCAGACCGGATCCGGCAAAACCGCGGCCTTTGCCGTGCCCGCCATCGAGCGGGTGGACACGGATCTGCGCGCAGTGCAGGTGCTGGTGCTCTGTCCCACACGGGAACTGGCCGTGCAGGTGGCCGAGGAAGTGGCCAAGCTGGCCATGTATAAGCGCGGCGTGCGCGAACTGCCGATTTACGGCGGCGCATCTTACGAGCGCCAATTCCGCGGCTTGCAGGCCGGCGCACAGATCGTCATCGGCACCCCGGGCCGGATCATGGACCATCTGGAGCGCGGCACGCTCAAGCTCGATAAACTCAAGATGATCATCCTCGATGAGGCCGATCGGATGCTCGACATGGGTTTTGTCGATGACATCAAAAAAATCCTCAGCCAGGCGCCACCGGAACGCCAAACCGTCTTCTTTTCGGCCACGGTGCCGGCGCCGATCGCGCATCTGATCAAGAGCTTCACGCGCAACCCCGTGACGGTGAAGATACAGTCCGAGACACTGACTGTGCCGTTGATTGAACAGACTTATTACGAAGTCGACCGGCGCTTTAAGGTCGAGTTGCTCTGTCGCCTCATCGACATTAACGACATCACCTGCGGGATCATTTTTTGCGCCACAAAAATGATGGTCGACGAACTCGTCGAGCATCTCATCGCCCGCGGTTATTCGGCCGATAAACTCCACGGCGATATTACCCAAAACATGCGCGAACGCGTCATGGGCAAATTCCGCAAACGCGGCTTCGAATTCCTGGTCGCCACCGACGTGGCCGCGCGCGGACTCGACGTGGACGACATCGAAGTGGTGTTCAACTACGATCTGCCCCATGACGGCGAAGACTACGTCCACCGCATCGGCCGCACCGGACGCGCAGGGCGCTCGGGCCGCGCCATTACATTTGTGGCCGGTCGCGAAATCTACAAGCTCCAGAACATCCAGCGCTTTACCCAAAGCCGGATCCGTCGGGAAAAAGTGCCTACGGCCGAAGAAGTCGAAGAGAAGCGCAAAAACGTCTTCTTCGATTCGTTGCGGGAGACGCTGGAAAAGGGCGAGTTCAAACGGCACGACGCGTTGATCGACCTGCTGCTGGAACAAGGCCATTCGCCGACGGACATCGCCTCGGCGCTCATCCACTTATTGGGCGACGAGAAATCATCGCGCGCCCCGCAGCCCGCGATCGAAGAGCCCGCCGCGCAGTCGTCCTCGCGCGCGTATCCCAAATACGAGACGCGCCAAAACGAGCGCATGGACAGCCGTAGCGAGCGACCCGAGCGCGCCAGCCAGCGCCCTGAACGCCCTGCGCGCGAAGCCGACCGCCCAGCGCGGGACGCAGATCGCGCCCCGGATCGCGCCCCGGATCGCGCCCCGGCAAGACGCGTGGAACGCGGGACTGAGCCCGGCACAAAATCGCACGAGTCGGGCATGGTGCGACTGGTATTCAACCAAGGCCGGGATGCGAACCTCGCGCCTGGAGACTTTGTGGGAGTGATTGCAGGAGTGGCCAAGGTGCCGAAAGAGTTCATCGGCGCCATCCACCTCATGCCCAAGCAGACCATGGTCGACGTGGCCTCGGCGCAAGTGGAGACGGTGTTAAAGAAGCTCAACGGCATCAAGTTCAAGGGCCTGAAGCTGTCAGTGGCACCGGCCATTTAAGAACGCCCCAGAACCGGATCTCCGGCGACGAGACGCGCTTCCAAAGCGCACAAGAGATTATCTCACGCGAAGGCGCGAAGACGCAAAGGCGCGAAGGAACTAAGGACGGCAGCCTGAATAGACGGAGTGGGCTTACCCGTTCTTTTGCATCCTTCGCGCCTTTTGCCGCCTTTTGCGACCTGGCGTTCCTGAAATTATGAAGGATGAATTATGAAGTATGAATGAAGAGCCGCCTTCGGACATAACGGCACCCGCGATCTCCGAATCTTCATCCGTCATAATTCATCCTTCATCCTTCAAAAGATCAGCCGCCCCCCAGCAAACAACCGGCAACACATTTCACAGCATGCCAAGCGATCCAGCCTCCTCAGAATCCCTGCCTCAAGCTCTCATGAAAGAAACCGTTGATACCCATCAAAAGGCGCTCCGAATCAATCTCGACTCCCGCTGGTACGGGACGTTCGCGGAAATCGGAGCCGGGCAGGAAGTGGTGCGTTGGTTTTTCCGGGTAGGCGGTGCGGCGGGGACGATCGCCAAGAGCATGTCGGCCTACGACATGACGGTGAGCGACGCCATTTACGGCGAGACCGATCGCTACGTTTCCCGGCAGCGCCTGCAGTCCATGCTCGACCACGAGCTCCAGCTCAATCTCGACCGCCTCCAGGAACAGCGCGGCGACGGCACCTCATTTTTTGCCTTTGCCGACACAGTCACCACGCGCAGCTTCCGCGGCGGCAACGAGTGCCACGGCTGGATGGGCGTCAAATTTCAGGCGCATCCCCACGACGAACCCAGCCAGATCATCATTCATGTCCGAATGCTGGACATCGACGCCGCGCTGCAGCAGGAAGCCCTCGGCATCGTCGGGGTGAACCTCCTTTTTGGCGCCTTTTTCCGCCATCACGAACCCGATGCCCTGGTGGAATCGCTGCTCGACCAGCTCACCACCGGCCGCATCGAGATCGACATGATCGAGTTCAACGGCATCGAATTCCGCTACGTCGACAACCGCCTAATGAGCCTCAAACTCGTCCAGCTCAAACTCACCGGCGCCGCCATGTTCGGCGTCAATCGCGAAGTCCTCCAGCCCAGCGAAGTCTTCCGCAAACACGCCGTCCTCGTCGCCCGCGGCAGCTTCCGCCCGGTCACCCATGTCAATATCGACATGGTCCGCTCAGCCTTCGAAAAATTCTCCGCCGAACCCGCCGTCGTCGGCAAACCCGTGGTCCAGGTCATGGAAATCACCATGAGCAACCTCCTCGCCACCGGCGCGGTCGATCGCCGCGACTTCCTCGCCCGGGCCGATCTTCTGGCCGCCTGCGGCATGACAGTCCTGGTCTCGGACTACTCGGAATACTACCGCTTGGCGGGCTATCTGGCGCGACTCACCCGCGAACACATCGGCATCGTCCTGGGGTCGTCCAGCTTGATCGAACTCTTCGACGAGAAATATTACACCACTCTACCCGGCGGCATTCTGGAGTCAGTGGGCCGCCTCTTTAAAAACGATCTGCGCCTTTATGTTTATCCGATGAAAAACAGGAGCGACGACTCCTTGATTACCGTCGAAAACGTCGAGGTCGCCAAAGAATTACGCTCCCTTTACCGATACCTGGCCGATCGCGGCAGTTTCGTGCATCTCGACAATTATCGGCCCGAATACCAGGGCATCTTCTCCCGCGACGTGCTCAAGCGCATCGCCGAAGGCGACGATGAATGGGAGTCGATGGTGCCGACTGAAGTGGCGGCGCTGATCAAAAAGCGCTCATTTTTCGGCTACTCGAAGAATCCGCAGGGCTAAGCTGAAACGTATTAAGAGGATGAAGCTAAAATCTGCGCTCAGCGCGCTCTGTTCATTTCTCGGTTTGGCGTTTTTATCCCAAGCGGAACCCCTCGGAGCGGGAGCCACGGCACCAGGGATCAGCGCGGTGGATCAGGACGGCAAAACCGTGGATTTCAAGGAAGTTTACGCCAAGGGGCCGACGCTGGTGTATTTTTATCCAAAAGCGGACACGCCCGGCTGCACCAAGCAAGCGTGCAGCCTGCGGGACGAGTGGGCGGAGCTCAAAGCCAAGGGCATCCAAGTCCTGGGGGTGAGCGGGGACAAACAGGGGTCGCAAAAGGCGTTTCAGGACAAGTTCAAGCTCCCCTTCACGCTCATCGCCGATTCCGAGAGCAAAGTGGCGGATGCCTTCGGGGTGCCGCATCTGGCCGGGATGGACAAGCGCCAGTCGTTCCTGATCCTGAATAATAAGGTAGTCTGGACCATGCCCTCCGCGTCCACAGCCACGCATGCCAAAGACGTGCTGGCCGCATTCGAGCAGCTGCCGAAGTAAGGCGCGCCTAGGAGCCTGCGTTGTGCCGCTTGCGTTGTGCTGGTTTCGTGGAAACACCTTCCTCACAGCGATGCTACCGTTGCCAGAGAATCGCGAAAAGCGCAGTCATCTTGAGCGGAGGGCGAGCACCGCGAGGCCGGAGTCGAAA